>NZ_JBEXSZ010000020.1:0-77500 GCF_040613865.1 Streptomyces sp. NPDC006197
GTGGAACGTGACCACGCCGGCCTGTCGCACCTCGCCCTCGACCGTCGTCCAGGCGACGCGTTCGTCCGGGATCTGCTCGGTGATGACGGCGTCGACGCCTGAACCCGCACCCCAGCGGCGGCGCACACGAGGTGCGGGTCAGGGCGCGGGAGCCTAGGCCCGGCAAGGGGCGCCGTCCGTTGTGCCCACCCGTTCCGCCCCAGCGGAACAGTTGCCCACAACGGAGGGCGCGAGGGTGGGCGCCGCCCCGGCGGAACGGGCGCCCACAACGGGATGGGCGGGGTGGGTGGGCGCCACCCCGGCGGAACGATTGCCCACAACGGGGTGGGCGGGGGCACCGCACCGGCGGAGCTACTGCCCACAACGGGGCCGTCAGGGGGCGTCAGGGGGCTGTCAGTGGTTTGTCAGCGGGCCCCGCGAGTGTTCTTCCCGTGCCCCGGGGAAACGCCCCGGGCCGCAGGGGAAACCCGAGGAGATCGCCTTGAAGCAGCACATCGCCACCACCCGCACCGCCCTCGTCACCGGTTCCTCCCGGGGGATCGGGCGGGCGATCGCCCGGCGGCTCGCCGCCGACGGGATGCTCGTCGCCGTGCACTACGGGCAGGACGCCGCCGCCGCGCAGGAGACCGTGGACCTGATCGTCCGGGACGGCGGGCGGGCCTTCTCCGTCGGGGCCGATCTGGCCGCGCACGACGGGGTGCCCGCCCTGGTCGAGGGCGTCCGGGCCGGGCTCGCCGCCCACACCGGGGAGGCCGTCCTCGACGTCCTGGTCAACAACGCCGCCGCGGCCACCTCGGGCGGCCACCTCGCGGACGAGACGCCCGAGCAGTTCGACCGCGTCTTCGCGGTCAACGTCCGGGCGCCGTACTTCCTCGTGCAGGGGCTGCTGCCGATGCTGCGCGACGGCGGGCGGATCATCAACATCGGTTCGGCCGTCACCCGGATCGCACTCGCCGACGAGCTGGCGTACGCGATGACGAAGGGGGCGATGGAGACCTTCACGCGCACGCTCGCCAACGTGGTCGGGGAGCGCCGGATCACCGTCAACACGGTCGCCCCCGGCCCGACGCAGACCGCCGGCCTCACCGCCGCCATGGCGGCGATGCCCCAGCTGGAGAGCATGCTGATCGGCGGTCAGGCGCTCCCGTGGGTCGGGCAGCCGGAGGACATCGCCGACCCGGTGGCCTTCCTGGCCTCGGAGGACGGCCGCTGGATCACCGGCACCGTGCTCGACGCCTCGGGCGGCACCTACCTCGGCCCCAAGCGCTGAGCCAAGCCTCGTGGTAGGCAGGGCACATGACACTTCCCGAACGGGTGAACGGTCAGGACTCGATCACCGACGTCAGCGGGCTGCGCGTGGGGCACGCGCGCGTGGCCGGTCCCGGGGCGCTGAGCGGCACCACGGTGGTCCTGGCCCCGGAGGGCGGGGTCGTGGCCGCCGTGGACGTCCGGGGCGGCGGGCCGGGCACGCGGGAGACGGACGCCCTGGACCCGCGGAACGTGGTCCGGCGGATCGACGCGGTCGTCCTGACGGGCGGCAGCGCGTACGGCCTGGACGCGGCCGCCGGGGTGATGGCCTGGCTGGCGGAGCGGAACCGGGGCGTGCGGGTGGGCCCCGATCCGTCCCACGTGGTGCCGGTGGTGCCCGCCGCGTGCGTCTTCGACCTGGGCCGGGGCGGGGACTTCACGGTCCGCCCGGACGCGGCGACGGGTCGGGCGGCGGCGGAGGCGGCCGCCGCGAGCGGGGACCACGCGCGCGTGGAGACGGGCGCGGTCGGGGCGGGCACCGGGGCCGTGGTCGGCGGTCTGCGGGGCGGTGTGGGGACGGCGAGCACCGTCCTGGGGTCGGGGATCACGGTCGGCGCGTTGGTCGTGGTGAACGCGGTGGGCTCGGCCGTCGACCCGACGAGCGGCGTCCCGTACGGCAGCTACTTCGAGGCCGGCCGGCCCGCCTTCCCGGACCCGGCGGTCCACGAGGCGGCCCGGCGGCGGCTGGCGGAGGCCCGGAAGGCGTCCGTTCCTCCCCCGCTGAACACCACGCTCGCCGTCGTCGCGACGGACGCGGCGCTGACCCGGGCCCAGGCGCAGAAGCTCGCGGGCACCGCCCACGACGGCATCGCGCGCGCGGTGCGTCCGGTGCACCTGATGAACGACGGGGACACGGTCTTCGCGCTCGCCACCGGGGTGCGGGAACTGCCGGAGGGGGCGGGTCCGCTCGCCCTGAACGAGATCCTGGCGGCGGGCGCGGACCTGGTGACCCGGGCGATCGTCCGCGCGGTCCTCGCGGCCCCGGGCGGCCTGCGCGGCCCTGGCGGCGACTTCCCCTCGTACGGCGAGCTGTACGGACCGGAGGCGGACGCGTACTCGCGGTGAGGCGAGGGGAGTTGGGGAGAATCCGCGGGAACTTCCCGAGAGGACCCTTCGTTTTGCCGGAACCCCGGACACGATGTCAGACCCAGGGACTACGTTAAGCAAGCACCAAGTGACATGCGGCGACGGCCTGGAGACCCTCTTGAACGATCCGCAGGATCCTCACGATCCGTACGAGACGACCGAGACGCACCTTGAGCGGCTCCTCGGCCGGGCGCTCAACTCCTTCGACCTGCCCGACTCGACCGTCGAGCGCCTCGGCACGGCGCTCGCCCACTCCAGCGCGCTGCACTCCTCGCACCACAGCGCGTCGCTGCACCGCACGACCCACCGCCACACCTATCTGCTCGCCGACGGCAGCGCGCTCAGCCTCTGGGAGCTCGTGCACAACGCCGGCCGGGACGGCACCGAGCAGCGCGAGCTGTACACGGAGGAGTCGGAGGCGCGGCTCGCCGCCTCCCGTCTCCCGACCGGGCCGCTGCAGGGCTGGACGGCGGAGCGCTCCGACGGCCACGTCCTCGACGAGGACGACGACCTGGGGCTGCTGAGCGCCCTGCTCGCCCGCCCGATACCCGCCCAGCCCCGGATGTACGTGCCGGACAACTCCGCCGACCACGCGCGCCGCGTCCTGCGCCGCGCGGAGAACGCGGACCGGCCGGGCGAGCGGACGGCCCGCCGTCTCCGACTGGCCTTCGCGCACCACATCACGCAGGCCTTCGGACGCCACTGCGCGGTGGAGGGCGGCCGGGACGCCGGCTTCACCCTCTACGAGCACCAGTTCCTGCTGCTCGACGGCAGCGAGGTCAGCCTCTGGGAGGTCGAGCACACGGCGACGCCGGACGGCCGGCACATGTGCGAGGTGTACGAGGACGAGCACGCGGCCCGCGGCGCGATGGAGTCCCGCTCCCGCGTCCGCTGACGGCCGGCCCACCGGTGGAGGGCACCGGCCCCGTTCCGTCCGTTCAGGGGACCGAGCGGGGCCGGTCGGCCGTCGGGTACCGAGGGGCGGCGCCCTCGTACCGCCCCGGCAGGTCGGTCCAGGTGACCGCAGGACCGGGGGACCCTACGGACAGACCCCCGTTCATTCGCGTACGGCACGCCGGACGACGACTCCGGGTTCGCTCCCGCGTACGCACCCATTCGACGTCACCCGTAAGCCGTGGAGTTGATTGCTCCGCGGGATGCTCAAGACGTCGCGGCGGCGATCCGATGACCTGAGGGAAGCCGAACAGGCTTACGTCACATCCCTCGATCAGGTTGTTGAAGGAGTAATGAATGCGTCCTGATCTCAGGACCAGGTCCTCCCTGGGTCCGCTCGCCCGGCGTCGCGCCTGGCTCTCCGGCGGGGCCGTCGCCTCGCTCGCCCTCGTCCTGACGGGCATGGCGGGCCCGGCCGCCCTGGCGGAGACCCCCGGCCGGTCCACCGCCCTGAGCGCGGCCGTCCCGACGACCGACGACTGTCCGGACGGCCCTCCGCACCACGAGGGCGGCCGTCCTCCGCACGACGTGAACGAGATCGGGGCGTACGTCGACGGGCAGATGCAGCACGCGGTGGACCGCGGGCGGCACAGCCGGGCCGCCCTGGCCGACGACGGCTACGGCGGCTGCGAGGACCACGGCGGCCAGGTCGGCCCGCCCGGGCCTCCTGGTCCGCCCGGACCGGCCGGACCCCAGGGCCCCAAGGGCGACACCGGCGCGACCGGCCCGGCAGGACCCAAGGGCGACACCGGCGCGACCGGCCCGGCAGGTCCCCAGGGACCTCAGGGCATCCAGGGACCGCCAGGACCGGCCGGCGGCCCCCAGGGACCCCAGGGACCAGCCGGCCCCCAGGGACCTCAGGGACCCCAGGGCCCTCAGGGACCTCAGGGCATCCAGGGGCCGAAGGGTGACACGGGCGAGCAGGGCCCGCCCGGACCGGCCACGTGCAACGACGTCGACGCCTACGAGCCCAACTCGAGCAACGAGGTCAAGGGGGTGATCTCCAACGGGATCGCCTACGCCGGCATCAGGCGGAACAGGCCCACCGTGGGCACCTTCACCTGGTACGACCTCACCGACGGCGATCCGAACAACAGCTACCCGACGAACGCCTGCTCCGTCTCGGTCTCCTCGCACGCCAACGACGTCTCGATCCAGGTGCTGACCACGGACGGCGATGTGTACGAGACCGTGTGCTCCGTGAACAACAGCACGGACACGCTCACGTGCAACGAGGTCTGGACGCCGCTCGCCAGCCCCGCGCCGGGCGACCTGAAGCGGCTGAAGCAGAAGGACGCCGCGCCCCGCGTCCCGGCGGAACTGAAGAACCGCTGACCGCGCAGTGACGAAGGGCCCTGCCCGGGACGAATCCCAGGCAGGGCCCTTCCACGGCCTGCGTCTCAGTGCGTGAGCGCCGGCTCCTTCTCGATCTCCGGGGCGACGTCCTCGACGTCGTCGCCGCCGCCCTCCAGGTGCTGCTTCGGCTTCGCCGGCAGCGCGAACATCACCAGGAAGATCGCGGCGAGCACGCCGGCCGCCCAGCCCAGCGAGTTCTGGAAGGCGTCCGTGAACGCCCTCCCCACCTCGGCCGGGGCCTTGGCGAGCCGCTCGTCGTCGATCTGGCCGAAGAAGACCACCGACACCAGGCCGAGGCCCAGCGCGTTGCCCATCTGCCCGGTCGTGTTGATCAGGCCCGAGGCCGAACCGGCGTGCTCCTTCGGCACCTCCGAGAGCACCGCGTCCGTCAGCGGCGCCACGATCAGGCCCATGCCGAGGCCCATGACCACCAGCGGCGGGATCATCTGCCAGGGGTGGATCCCGGTGCCGTACCGCCCGGCCTCGAAGGAGTAGAGCAGGATGCCCGCGATCATCGTCAGCGCGCCCGCCTGGAGCACCTTCCGGCCGAAGCGCGGCACCAGCTTCTGCACGGACATGCCGGCGGCCACCGAGACCGAGATCGAGAACGGCACCCCGGTCAGGCCCGCCTTCAGCGGGGTCCAGCCGAGCCCGATCTGCATGTAGAGCGTCCAGACCAGGAAGAAGATGCCGAGCACGACGCCGAAGGTCAGCTGCACCGCGATGCCGCCCGCGAAGCTCTTCACCTTGAACAGCGACAGCTCGACGAGCGGCGAACCGTCCTTCTTCGTCTTGTACTTCTCGTACGCCACGAGCGCGCCGAAGACGAGCAGGCTGCCGGCCATCATCAGGTGGCCCCACAGCGGCCAGTCCAGCTCGCGGCCACGCGTCAGCGGGTAGACCAGCATCAGCAGCGCGGCCGTCACCAGCAGCACGCCGACCATGTCGAGCCTGAGCGCCTTCGGCGCCTTCGACTCGATGATGAACTTCCGGCCCAGGAACAGGGCCGCGACGCCGACCGGCAGGTTGATCAGGAAGATCGGGCGCCACTCCAGGCCCGCGATGTTCCACTGGGTGAGCAGCGCGCCCAGCAGCGGGCCGGAGACCGCGCCGAGGCCGATGATCGCGCCGAACATCCCGAAGACCTTGCCGCGCTCGTGCGCCGGGAAGGTGACGTGGATGATCGACAGGACCTGCGGCACCATCATCGCGGCCGCCGCGCCCTGGAGCAGGCGGGAGCCGACCAGCATCTCCTGGTTGGCCGCGAAGCCGCAGAGCGCCGAGGCGAGGGTGAAGCCGGCGGTGCCGAGGAGGAAGAGGCGCTTGCGGCCGTAGATGTCCCCGAGCCGCCCGCCCGTGATCAGACCGGCGGCGAACGCGAGCGCGTACCCGGCGGTGATCCACTGGATGGCCCCGAACGAGGCCCCCAGGTCCTTCTCGATGCTGGGGATCGCGATGTTGACGATCGTGGCGTCGACCAGGTCCATGAAGGCGGCGGTCATGACGATGGCGAGGGCGATCCAGCGCCGTCTGTCGCCTGTCGCGGCCGCTTCGGTGGCGGCGTCGTGTGAACTCATACGAAGAAGATAGAAGTCATGTAGGTCAGTCAATGTCCTAGATGGACCGCATCCTGGAAGACATGACGGACACTCCGGCACGACTCCTGAATCTGCTCTCGCTCCTCCAGACCCCGCGCGAGTGGCCCGGAAGCGAGCTCGCCGAACGGCTCTCGGTCTCCCCGCGCACCATCCGCCGGGACATCGACCGGCTCCGCGACCTCGGCTACCCCGTCGAGGCGACCATGGGCGCCGTCGGCGGCTACCGCCTCGTCGCCGGTACGGCCATGCCGCCGCTGCTCCTCGACGACGAGGAGGCCGTCGCGATCGCCGTCGGTCTGCGCGCCGGGGCCGGGCACGCCATCGAGGGCGTCGAGGAGGCGTCCGTACGGGCTCTGGCGAAGCTGGAACAGGTGCTGCCCGGGCGGCTGCGGCACCGGGTCTCCGTCCTCCAGAACGCGACGATCCCGCTGACCCGCGGCGACGGGGCCACCGTCACCCCCGCCACCCTGACCACGCTCGCGAGCACGGTCACGGGGCACGAGCGGCTGCGGTTCGGCTACCGGGCGGGGGACGGCACGGAGACGAAACGGCTCGTGGAACCGTACCGGCTGGTGTCGACCGGGTGGCGCTGGTACCTCGTCGCGTACGACCTGGGGCGCGAGGACTGGCGGACCTTCCGGGTGGACCGGGTGAGCGAACCGCTCGCGACGGGGGCGCGCTTCGCCCCGCGCGAACTGCCCTCGGGCGACGCCGCGACCTATATGGCCCGCTCCATGGCGCGGGCCCAGGGCGAGGTCGACCTCGACGTGACGTTCGCCGCGCCGGCCGAGTTCGTCGCGGCGCGCCTCCCGTCCCACCTCGTGCCGGTGGCGACGGGACCGGACCGCTGCCGGCTGCGGGCGCGCGTCGCGGACTCGGTGGAATGGCTGGCGCTGCGGCTCGCGCTGATGGACGTCGACTTCACCGTCCATGGGCCGGGGGCGCTGATCGCGTACATGCGGGACCTGTCGACGAGGCTGGCCTCGGCGGCGGGCGGGTGAGCCCACGGCCCCCGTCGTGGGCGATCGCCCCTCTGGGGCGATCGCCCACGACGGGGGCGGGCCGGGGTCAGGCCACCGCGTCGAAGCCCGTGTCGCGGGCCATCTTCTTCAGTTCCAGGAGCGCGTGCTTCTCGATCTGGCGGATTCGCTCGCGGGTCAGCCCGTGCTCCTTGCCGACCTCCGTCAGCGTCCGCTCGCGGCCGTCCTCGATGCCGTACCGCATGCGGATGATCGACGCCGTCCGGTGGTCGAGCTTGTCGATGAGGTCGTCGAGCTCCTCGCTGCGCAGCAGCGTGAGCACCGACTGCTCGGGCGAGATCGCCGACGTGTCCTCCAGCAGGTCGCCGAACTGGGTCTCGCCCTCGTCGTCCACGGACATGTTCAGCGAGACGGGGTCCCGCGCCCAGTCCAGGACGTCGGTGACGCGCTCGGGCGTCGAGCCGAGTTCGGCGGCGATCTCTGCGGGCTCGGGCTCCCGGCCGTTCTCCCTGTTGAACTCGCGCTGCACCCGCCGGATGCGACCGAGCTCCTCCACCAGGTGGACGGGGAGCCGGATGGTCCGGGACTGGTCGGCGATGGACCGGGTGATGGCCTGGCGGATCCACCACGTGGCGTACGTGGAGAACTTGAAGCCCTTCGCGTAGTCGAACTTCTCGACCGCGCGCACCAGGCCCGCGTTCCCCTCCTGGATCAGGTCGAGCAGCGGCAGCCCGCTGCGCGGGTAGCGCCGGGCGACGGCCACCACGAGCCGCAGGTTGGACTTGATGAAGAGGTCCTTGGCCCGCTCGCCCTCGGCGACCAGCGCTTCGAGCTCCTCGCGGGTCGCCCCGCCGGCCTCGCTCTCCACCTCTCCGTCGAGTATCTCCTGGGCGTAGACGCCCGCCTCGATCGTCTGGGAGAGCTCGACCTCCTTGGCGGCGTCGAGCAGGGGCGTGCGCGCGATCTCGTCGAGGTACATGCCGACCAGGTCGCGGTCGGCGATCTCCCCGCCCACGGCGCGAACGCTGCTTGCCCGTGCGGCCCCGCTCTGGGCGGAGGTCTGACGACGGGCGACGGCACGGGTTGCCATGCGTGCTCCCTTGCTGAGTAGGTCGCGACACCTTTACGGGTGCCCTGCATCCGACGGAAACAACGACCGGAATCAGGACAGAATTCCCACCCGGCACATGGATTTTCGCGATCATGCAGTATCCTGCGGCGCCGCTGCCCCTGCGGGCACCCCGCAGGCACCCACGGAGGTGCAGGTCAGACCGGCACGGAGGGTGGAGCGGTGCCCCTCGCGGGGTCTCCGACCACACTGTCGGTGAGACCGCGATCACATGCGGCGCCACCCCTTCAGACGCCGTGGCCCGGTCCACGGTTGCCTCCGCACCCGGGGCTCCGGACGGGCCCCGGACCCCGGGACCGTTCCGCCGCCGGCCGCTCCCGCCGCCCGTCCCGCGGCGGTTCGGCCGACAGCGGGTCAGCCGAACTGGACGGACCGCTTGGCGAGTCCCATCCAGAAGCCGTCGATCACCGAGCGCTCCGCGTCGAGGTCGCCGGCCGCGTCCGCCGCGCCCATGGTGACGAAGAGCGGGGCGAAGTGCTCCGTACGGGGATGGGCGAGGCGGCCGGCGGGCGACTTGTGCTCGAAGTCCAGGAGGGAGTCGACGTCGTGCGCGGCGAGCGCCTCGCCGCCCCAGGCGTCGAACTCGGCGGACCAGCCGGGGACGCCGGGTCCGGTGTGGCGGAGGGCGGCGAGGTTGTGGGTGAAGAAGCCGCTGCCGACGATCAGGACGCCCTCGTCGCGCAGCGGGGCGAGCTTGCGCCCGATGTCCATGAGCCGGCGCGGGTCGAGGGTGGGCATGGAGATCTGGAGGACGGGGATGTCGGCGCCGGGGAACATCTCCACGAGCGGCACGTACGCACCGTGGTCGAGGCCCCGGTCCGGGATGTCCTGCACCGGTGTGCCGGGGGCCCGCAGCAGCTTGCGGACGGACTCGGCGAGTCCGGGCGCGCCGGGGGCGGCGTACCGGACGCGGTAGTAGTGCTCGGGGAAGCCCCAGAAGTCGTGGACGAGGGGGACGGTCTCGGTGGCGCCGAGCGCGAGCGGGGCCTCCTCCCAGTGGGCGGAGACCATGAGGATCGCCTTGGGGCGCGGCAGGTCGGCGGACCAGGCGGCGAGTTCGCCGGGCCAGACGGGGTCGTCGGCGAGCGGCGGGGCGCCGTGGGACAGGTAGAGGGCGGGCATCCGTGCGGGCGTGGCGTCCATGACGGCTCCGTTCTTGGACCCATTCTTGAAACTTCAAGCTTTCATGCGCAGCGTAAACCTACATAGTTCAACTTTCAAGGACGAGTCGTACGATGGGAATCATGGGAGACATGACCGAACCCCGCTGGCTGACCGACGAGGAGCAGCGCGTCTGGCGCGCCTACCTGCATGCCACCACGCTCCTGGAGGACCACCTCGACCGCCAGTTGCAGCGAGATGCCGGGATGCCGCACGTCTACTACGGGCTCCTCGTCCAGCTCTCCCAGGCCCCCCGCCGCCGGCTGCGGATGACCGAGCTGGCCCGGAGCGCCAAGATCACCCGCTCCCGTCTCTCCCACGCGATCGCCCGCCTGGAGAAGAACGGCTGGGTGCGGCGCGAGGACTGCCCCTCCGACAAGCGCGGGCAGTTCGCCCAGCTGACGGACGAGGGCGCGGAGGTCCTCCGGCGGAACGCGCCCGGCCATGTGGCGGCCGTCCGTCAGGCCATGTTCGACCGGCTCTCCCCCGAGCAGGTGGAGCAGCTCGGCGTGATCATGCGCGTCATGGCCGAGGGCCTCGAACCGACGGACGCGGACGCGGACCTGCCCTGGCTCCGCTGAGCCGCCCCACCGGGAACGGGTCCGCCCCGGCTCCGCCGTGAAGCGGAACCGGGGCGGACCCGTGCCCGAAGGCGGGGAGGCCGTCAGTGCGCGATGACCGGCACCTTCACCTCGTCGGCCACGTCCGCGCCCTCGCCGGACCGGGCGACCACGCCGGTCCCCGGCTTGCCGGTGTTGATGAACACGAAGGCGATCGTGGCCGAGACGGCCAGGATGCCGACCGCCCACCAGATGGCCGCCGCGTATCCCTCGACCATGCCCTGGAGCTGGAGCAGCTTCTGCGCGGCCGGGGTGGTCGCGCCGGCGGCGTGGGCGGTCAGGTAGGCGGTGGTCGCCGAGGCGGCGATCGTGTTCAGCAGGGCCGTGCCGATGGCGCCGCCGACCTGCTGCGAGGTGTTGACCATCGCGGAGGCCACACCGGCGTCCCGCGGGTCCACGCCCAGCGTCGCGAGCGACATGGCCGGCATGAACGCCGTGCCCATGCCCAGGCCGAGGAGCAGCTGCGCGGGCAGGATCAGCCCGGCGTACGAGGTGCCGACCTCCAGCTGGGTGAGCAGCAGCATGCCGACGCCGGCGGTCAGGAAGCCCGGGGCCATCAGGAACCGCGGCGGGACGCGGGTCATCAGGCGCGTGCCGATCTGGGTCGAGCCCGTGATCATGCCCACGATCATCGGCAGGAACGCGAAGCCCGTCTTGACCGGCGTGTACCCCTTCACGACCTGGAGGTAGTACGTCAGGAAGAGGAACAGGCCGAACATCGCGATGACGGCGAGACCCAGCGACAGGTAGACACCGCCGCGGTTGCGGTCGGCCACGACGCGCAGCGGCAGCAGCGGGGACTTCACCCGCGACTCGGTGAGCGCGAAGGCGAGGAGCAGCACGCCGGAGGCGACGAAGAGGCCGATCGTGCCGGCGTCGCTCCAGCCGGCGGACTCGGCGCGCGTGAAGCCGTACACCAGCGAGACGAGGCCGAGGGTGGAGAGGATCACGCCGGGGATGTCGAGCGGCGAGCGGTTGCGGCCGCCCGCGGGCTCGCGGACGACGAGGTACGCGCCGACGGCGGCGACCACGGCGAACGGGATGTTGACGAAGAAGGTCCAGCGCCAGTTCAGGTACTCGGTGAGGAAGCCGCCGAGGATCAGGCCCACGGCGCCGCCGCCACCGGCGATCGCGCCGTAGATGCCGAAGGCCTTCGCGCGCTCCTTGGCGTCGGTGAAGGTCACGGCGAGCAGCGAGAGCGCGGCGGGCGCGAGGAGCGCGCCGAAGGCGCCCTGGAGCGCGCGGGCACCGAGCATCATCGCCTCGCCGGTCGCGGCCCCGCCCAGGGCGGAGGCGGCGGCGAAGCCGATCAGACCGGTGACGAAGGTCCGCTTGCGGCCCCACAGGTCGGCTATGCGGCCGCCGAAGAGGAGCAGGCCGCCGAAGGCGAGGGCGTAGGCGGTGATGACCCACTGCCGGTTGCCGTCCGAGATCCCGAGGTCCTGCTGGGCGGAGGGCAGGGCGATGTTCACGATCGTCGCGTCGAGCACGACCATCAGCTGGGCGAGGGCGATGAAGATCAGGGCTTTCCAGCGGCCGGGGTCGGCCTGGACCGCGGTCGTCTCGGGGATTTTCGGCATGGGGGTAGCCACCTCTTGGCGCGTACTGGTGAAAAAAGGACGTAAAGGGGGGGTGCGGGTCGCGTAAGGCGTAGGTCAGGTCAGGTCAGGTCAGGACGAACAGGAGTCGCGCCTCAGGTCCTCCAGGGTCGCGGCCTTCCCGGGCAGCTCGGAGCGGGCGGGCGTCTCCAGGCCGTCGAGGAACAGCTGCAGATGGCGGTGGACGAACCGGTCGAAGGCCCCGCAGCCCGTTCCGGGCAGCGGGCGGGTCAGCTGGGAGAGGGCCACCATCAGGTCCCCGACACCGACGTCGGTGCGGAGGCGGCCGGCCCGCTGCGCCCGGCCGACGAGGCCCTCGACGGCCTCCTCCAGGCGGTCGCGCTCGGCGATCAGGTCGGGGTGGTCCTTGTCGAAGGCGCCGTCGAGCATGGGGCACAGGGCCCCGACGCGCTCGTCGGCGGCGCCGTGGGTGAAGCGGCGCAGCGCGGCGAAGGTGTCGCTCTCCTCCTGGGCGGCCCGCTCGGCGACTTCGGTGACGCGGGCCATGAGCGAGAGGACGACCTCGTGGACGAGGTCGGTGCGCTCGGGGAAGTTCCGGTAGAGCGTGGCGTTCCCGACGCCGGCCCGGCGCGCGATCTCGTCGTAGGGCACCTGGGAGCCGAACTCGACGAACATCTCGCGGGCCGCCGTCACGATCCGCTCGCGGTTGCGCAGGGCGTCGGCCCGCGGGCGCGGTACGCGGCGGGCGGGCGCGGTGCCGGGGGTGCTGGTCACGCCACGACCTCCTCACAGTCATCCGGGGACACATCCGGGGAGCGAGTCCCCACTTGCTTCGACACAGGCGTAAACGGGGGCCGAGTCCCCGGTTATTTCCCGGGCTTCCTGTGACCTGCCTCACAGGCCCCCCGGTCCCGCGGAATACCCACGATCGGGCCACCCGGCGCGCGCACCCCGACCCCGCGGCCCAGGCTGAATCGCACAGCGCGGACCCGCGGAAGGGGGTCGCGGCGCCGACCTGCCCCCACCGGAGAGGCGACGCATGGAGCACCCCCGGCAGCACCCCCACCGACGGATACGCAGACCCGTCGCCCTGGCGGCGGCCACGGCGCTCTCCCTCACCCTGCTCGCCTCGGCGAGCACCACCCTCCCCGGGCCCGCCCCCGCCTCGGCGGGCCCCGTGGCCGCCGCGCCGACCGGCGCCCAGCTGGGACCGTGCCGCATCGCCACCACGATGGGCGTGCAGATGTCGGAGGGGCTGCCCACCGCCCCCGGGTACGTCCGCTCCACGGGCCGCGTCAAGGCCCTCAACCTGATGGTCGACTTCCCGGACGCCCCCGGGGACGGCACGGCGATGGGCCGCTTCCGGGAGTTCTTCCCGCAGACCGCCGACTGGTTCCGCACCAGCTCGTACGGGCGGCTGCACTACCAGCCCGAGGCGCCGATACCCGACTGGCTGCGGATGCCCCGGCCGTTCTCCTCGTACGGCATCGAGCGCGGCGCACCGTACGAACCGGGCTACCGCTCCCTCGTCGAGGACATCGTGAAGGCCGCCGACCCGCGGGTGGACTTCAGCGCCTACGACCTGGTCAACGTCCTCGTCACCCCGAACGCCGGGCCCTCCGCCCTCGACACCGTCCTGTCCGTGACCTTCTCCGGCAACGACGACGCCCCCTACGCCGACGGCGTGCCGCTCGCCAACACGTCCTTCGTCTACAGCCGCCAGGACGACGGCTCCGGCAGCTTCGCCGAGACCGGCTACCGCGTCCTGCCCCACGAGAACGGCCACGTCTTCGGCCTGCCCGACCTCTACACCTCGGACGGCGGCGGGACCGTCGGGCACTGGGACATCATGTCCGAGGACTGGGGCGCCAACAACGACCTCCTCGGCTGGCACAAGTGGAAGCTGGGCTGGCTCGACAACGACCAGGTCAGCTGTGCCTCAAGGCCCGGAACCGGGGACTACAGCCTCACCCCGCTCTCGGTCCCCGGAGGCCCCAAGCTCGCCTTCGTCCCGCTCTCCGGCACCTCCGGATACGCCGTCGAGGTCCGCAGCAGGGGCGGCAACGACGAGGCCGTCTGCGAGCAGGGGGTCCTCGTCTACCGGGTGGAGTCCGACGTGGACACCGGACACGGCCCGGTGACCGTGGCCGACAGCGACCGGGCCAGCGGCGGCTGCACCCGCCGGGCCAACGTCCACGCGGAGCTGTCGGACGCCCCGTACAACCCCGGCGAGACCTTCGCGGACCACGCCAACGGCATCCGGATCACCGTCCTCGACGAGGACGAGAACGGCACGTACCGGGTTCGGATCACCCGACGGTGACCAGCTCCCGCAGCTCCCGCTTGAGGATCTTCCCCGTCGGGTTCCGGGGCAGCTCCTCCGTCCGTACGAGGATCCGGGCGGGCACCTTGAAGGCGGCGAGGCGCGTCCCCACGTGCGCCCGCAGCGCCTCGGTCGCCCCGGCTCCCGCGTCCGCGCCGGGACGCAGCCGCACGACGGCCACGACCTCCTCCCCGAGCAGCGGGTGCGGCATCCCCAGCACGGCGGCGTCGACGACGTCCGGGTGCTCGTGCAGCACGCCCTCGACCTCGACGCAGTACACGTTCTCGCCGCCGCGGATCACCATGTCGGTGAGCCGGTCGACGATCTCGACCCGTCCGTCCGCGTCGACGCGGGCGAGGTCGCCGGTCCGGAACCAGCCGTCCTCGGTGAAGGCGGCGCGGGTGGCGGCCTCGTTCCCCCAGTAGCCGCGGACCAGGCACTGCCCGCGCAACCACAGCTCCCCCACGCCCTCGGCGTCGGGCCGCTCGATCCGCACCTCGGTGACGGGCGAGGGCCGGCCGACGCTCCCGGGCCGGGCCCGGTACTCGGCGCCGACGTTCGACAGGACCCCGCCGCAGGTCTCGGTCAGCCCGTACCCGTTCCGGGGCTCGATCCGCTCCCCGTACCCCTCGGTGAGCCCCGCGACGATCCCGGGCGGAGCGGCGGCGCCCCCGGTGCTGAGGAGCATGAGGCTCGTCAGCGGGTCCCCGGTGCTCCGGGCGAGGTCGAGCAGCTGGAGCGCGGTGGTGGGGACGCCGGCGAAGTGGGTGACGCCCTCGTCCCGGATCAGTTCGAGCGCCTTCCCGGCGTCCCACTTCCGCATCATCACCAGGGTCCCGCCGGCCGCCATGACGGCGTAGAAGGACGTGAACGCGGCGACGTGGAAGAACGGGAACGCGGTCAGGGACACCATCGCCGGCCCCGTCCCCGGCACCTCCCCGCGCGCGAGGGCCGCGGCGGCGGCGAAGTACCGCGGGTTCATGGCGGCCCCGGCCTGCGCGCGGTGCGTGGCGACGGCCCCCTTGGGCCGCCCGGTGGTGCCGGAGGTGTAGATGATGGTGGCGTCGTGCTCGGGCAGGACGTCGACGGGCGGCGGCCCGAGCACCGGATCGGCGTCGGCGACGTACGCGACGAACCCCTCCTCGGCCTCCCCCCGGAAGACGATCCCCGGCACGCCGTGCCGGACGGCCCACGCCCGCACCCGCCCGACCCGCTCCCCGTCGACGAGCAGCACACCCGGCGAGCAGTCGTCGAGCGCGTACGCGAACTCGTCCTCGGTCCACCAGGCGTTGAGCGGTACGGCGACGAGCCCGGCGAGCTGCGCGGCCCAGAAGGCGACCTGCCACTCGGGCAGGTTCCGCATGGCCACGACGGCCCGGTCCCCCGGCCGCAGCCCGTACTCCCCGACGAGCCGGCGCGCGAGGCCGCAGGCGGCGTCGAAGAACTCCCGGTAGGTCATCCGCACGCCCTCGGCCACGAGGAACGTCCGGTCCCCGTATCCCCAGGTCACCTCGGCGAACTCCCGCAGCGTCCGCGGGCCGCCGGCGTACGCCCCGTCCTCGACCGCGAAAGGCGCTCCGGGTGCGCAGAGCCGCTCCACTCCACCTGCCGTCGCCACCAGGACCTCCTGTCCGGACCGGAGAACACGATCGGCCGCCGGCTGGGCCGGCGGCCGCTCGTCATCCTTCCCGGATCGGTGGTCGATGTCCATGACGAGCCGGTGGGGAGCGGTCGGCCCGAAGACCTCGTTCGGGGCGGCGGGCGGCGCGACCCCGCTCAGCCGTTCACCCGCTGCGGCGCCCTCTCGGACTCGGACAGGTCGCTGCCCTCGACCTTGACGGTGGCCGACGGCGGGTCCTTCTTCAGGGCCAGGGCGAGGACGCCGCCCAGGACCAGGAGGCCGGCGCCGATGGAGCCGGCCAGGTGCAGGCCCGACAGGACGTCCTCCTTCGCGGCCTCCGCGTAGGTGCCGGAGAAGGTGGAGTTGGCGATCGCGACCAGGAACGCGAGGCCCACCGCGCCGCCGACCTGCTGCGCGGTCGAGGCCATCGCGCTCGCCACGCCCTGCTCCTGCGGGCCGACGCCCGAGCCGGCGGAGGCGAAGACGGAGACGAAGACGAGACCGCCGCCGACGCCCCAGATGACGGAGCCGGGCAGCAGGGCGTAGAAGGAGCCGCCGACGGACATGCCGAGGACGGTCACCGCGATGCCGGCGGCGTTGACGATCATGCCGGTCGACAGCGTGGCGCGCATGCCGTACCGCTCCATGAACCTCGGCGCGAGCTTGCCCGAGCCGATGATCGAGACCAGCGTGAGCGGCAGGAAGGCGAGGCCCGCCTGGATCGCGGTGTAGCCGAGGATCGGCTGCACGTAGGTGGTGAAGGCGTAGTACGCGCCGGCCAGCGCCGTCTGGAAGACGAAGAGGACGGCCATGGCGACGACCAGCGGCCTGTTCTTCAGGAGCCGGAGCGGCATGAGCGGGTTGGCGGTCTTCGCCTCGGTGACGAAGAAGGCGGCGAGCAGGACGGCACCGAGGATCAGGGAACCGAGGGTGAGGCGGGAGGTCCAGCCCTCGTCGGGGCCGGTCACCAGGCCGGTGACGATCGCGGAGACGCCGATCGTGGAGAGCAGCGCGGCCGGGACGTCGAAGCCCTTGGAGAGGTTCGCCGGTCCGTCCGGGCGGATCGCCTTCGGGGCCGGGAGCAGGGCGATCAGCGCCAGCGGGATGTTGATGAAGAAGATCCAGCGCCAGGAGGCCAGGTCGGTCAGCACACCGCCGAGCAGCGCGCCGGCCGCGAGGCCGAGCGATCCGGCGGCGCCCCAGGCGGCGAACGCCTTGGTGACCTGGGCGCCCTCGAAGGAGGTGGCGATCAGGGCGAGCACCGCCGGGAAGAGCAGCGCGCCGCCGACGCCCTGGAGGAGACGGGCGCCGATGAGGACGCCCTGGGTGGTGGCGAGACCGCCGGCGAGCGAGGCGACCGCGTAGAAGGCGAGGCCGGTCATGAAGAGCCGGCGGGCGCCGATGCGGTCGACGGCGCGGCCGCCGAAGAGCAGCAGCCCGCCGAAGGCCACCGCGTAGGCGGAGACGACCCATTGCAGTGACTGGGCCGAGAAGCCGAGGGCGGCGCCGATGTCGGGCAGCGCGACGTAGACGATGTTGAGGTCGACGCTGATGATGAACTGGGAGAAGGCCAGCAGGAACAGGACGAGTCCCGTCCTCCTTGCCGGTGTCGACGTGGTCACAGGACCTCCATGGTCTTCGTGGACTTTCTTCTTCGGGGGGTTCGTGCGCGGCGGGCGGGGCGCCGATGACGTCACCAGCGGCCTTCGGGGCACGGAGGCGGCGAGATGAGGACCTGGGTCGGAGCTCGTAACCCGGATCTCGCAGCTCGCTCATCGCGAGATTACATAGCTACCGTTCGGTAATCTTTGTCGAGCGCGGCGCCCGGGGGCGGCTTTGGCAACTTGCCAAACCTGCCCCGAATCCGCCGACTTGGCTTGTGCCGGCCGGGCGCGGACGACGACGTGCTCCACCCGGGCCCGCTCGGTTTCCGGCAGGCGGCCGGTGCCGGCCCCGGGAATGTCAGGCGCTCCGCGGCAGCCTTTCGCCGAGCGCCCCCGCGTGGAGGAGCCGCTCATAGACGTGAGCGGCGGAGACCAGGGTCATGTGGTGGTGCCAGCCGGGGAAGGAGCGGCCCTCGAAGTCGAGGAGTCCGTAGTCCCGTTCGAGCGCGGACACCGTCAGACAGGTCCCGGCCTGCGCCTGGGCGAGGGTCGTCAGCTGCTCCACCCGCCGCCCGGTCAGGCTGGTGATCCACACCCGGAGGGCGCGGGAGTCCGCCGGACACCACTCGGTGAAGAGCCGGTACGTCCGGCAGGAGCCCGGCAGCCGCACCAGCTCGGAGACCACCCGCGGCCGCCGGCCCCGGGCGCCCGACGCGGCCGGGGTGACCGCACGCGGCGACAGGACGCACTGGTGCTGGAGGAACTGCCGGGCGCCGACCGGGCCGAGCGGTGCGTCGGCGGCGGCGGGGACGGCCCGGGAGACGCGCGGGTCGGCGGGGAGCACCGGCAGGGCGGCGGGCACCGCCACCACGAAGTCGTGGCCGCGCCGGTCGAGGCCCGCGAGGAGCCGTCCGACGTCGAGGTGCTCGCTCAGGTCGGCCACCACCGGCACGTGGGCCGGCAGCCGGTGGGGCAGGGCGTCCGAGACGGAGTCCACCAGGTCGAGGACGTGCTCCCACACGGGCCGGTGCCGGGCCGAGTCGGGGACCCTGGCGCGCTCGCGCAGCCTCGCGTCCTCGTTCCACTGCTCGGGCAGCAGCAGCCGCCACTCCACCGGCAGGTCCTCCTCGCCGGTGGTGACGAAGGCCCCGAGACCGACCTGACAGCTGATGGTCCGCCCGGCGGCGGGGACGAACCGGCGGTGCACCCCGCAGGTGTGCTCGCCCCGCTTGGGCAGGACGACGGCGCCGATGGTCAGCGCCCGTAAGGGGAAGTGGTCTCCCGTCAGTCGGATCAGCTCCCGCCGGGCGGGCACCCAGTCCCAGGGGCTGGCGCTGATGAACTGGTGCAGCGACTGGGAGGCGGTGGCCGGGGCGGCGGAGACCGCGGCGGCGAGCCGGCGGATGGACTTCCGGCCCGGCGTGGTCAGCAGCCCCTGCAGGTAGAGCTGGGCCCAGCGGCGCTGGTCGGCCCTGGGCAGGTGGGCGAAGACCGAGTCCGCGAAGCGGAAGACCCGCGTGTCGTGGCCCGGATCCGCCGCTCCGGCCATGCGGTGTTCCGCCATGCTGCGTTCCCTCCCCGTCAGGCGACAGCAGAAGAATAACGAACACTCTGTTTTTTTCGCGAGAGGGGGAGCGGTCCCGCCCGAGAGGACGGCGAGCGCGGCGGCCGCCGGCGCCATGAGCAGCAGCCGCTCTCGGCCCGTCCGGGCTCGGGTGTCGTGGGGTGGGGGGTGGGCTTCAGGACCCGGCGGCGGAACGGGCGTCCGCCCGGCAGTTGAACCGTCCGTCCAGGAGCGACCGCAGCCGCCTGCGGCCGCGGTGCAGACGGGAGTTGACGGTGCCGCAGGGGACTCCGACGAGCGAGGCGATCTCCTCGTACGGCAGCCCCTCGACGTCGGCGAGGCCGCGCGGGCGAGCCGCCGGTCCTCGATGCCCGAGCCGGCTACCTGCCTGTAAAATGAGGGCGTTCGTTTTTTTGTCGAGGGAAACCCGGGCTTCCATGGATGAGCCGAAGCAGGAACGGGCGGTGAGGACGCGGGACACCATCCTCCACGCGGCCGCCGAGGTGTTCGACGAGTGCGGCTTCAGCGGAGCCAGCATCAGCAAGATCATGAGCCGGGCCGGGGTGACCCAGGGCGGCATGTACTTCCACTTCAAGTCGAAGCACGGCCTCGCCATGGCCGTCATGGCGAGCCAGCAGGACTTCGTGGAGCCCCCCGAGCGCTCGACGGGCCTCCAGGCGCTGATCGACCTCACCTTCCACCTGGCCCGCGAGCTCCAGCGGAACGTACTGTTCCGGGCGAGCGTGCGACTCGCGGTCGAGCAGGGCGAGTTCGGCGTCCGGAGCGACACGGCCTACCAGGAGTGGGTGGACCACTTCCTGAAGCACCTGCGCGTGGCACGCGAGCTGGGCGAGCTCCTGCCGGACGTCGACGAGGCCGACTTCGCCATGACCCTCGTGGGCGCCTACACCGGGACCCAGCTCTACTCGAACATCGCGAGCGAGCGGAAGGACCTTCCGCAGCGCATCTCCCTGCTGTGGCGCTTCATGCTGCCGGCCGTCGCGACCCCCGAGGTCCGCGAGCTGCTCCGCACCCGCCCGGGCAAGGGCGGCCTCCCCGTCTGACGCCACCCCGCCGCCGGGCCTGACGCCACCCCGCCGCCGGCCGGGACGACGGCCGCTGCGCCGGCGCCTCCCGAGCGGTGACGATCAGTCAGCCACCTGACCGAGGGGTCAGCTCCCGGGCGAGGTCGCCAGCTTCGGCCCGCCAGGCCCGTACCTGGTCGTACGCGGGACCGAGCTCGTACAGGTGGTAGTGGCATCCCAGACTCAGCTGGGACCAGAGGGCCTTCGCCCGTCGGGCCGTCTCCGCCGGCGCGACGGAGTGCAGGAGGAGCAGCTTGGCGCGCCCCGTGGTGCGGGACCGGCCGGGCCCCGCGGCTTCCAGCGCCCGGTCGACGCAGAGTTCCAGCGCGGTCCGCAGCGCGAGGCAGGCGCCGCGGTGCCGGCCGGCGGTGGTGACGCCGGCGAGTTCGCCGTGGAGCAGGTGGTCGGCGGTCAGCAGCAGGCCCTCGACGGAAGCGGGGTGGTGGGTGGTCATGCGGTCGCCTCCGGCCTGCGGATCTTCTTCGTCAGGTTCTCGACGTCCGTGACGAAGCGGTGGGGGTCACGGATCGAGGTGCCGCCGGGATGGGCTCCCCGCTGGCACTTCCGGATGAGGGACCACGCCTGGTCTCCGTGACGACGGCGCACCTCGAACTCGACGTCGTTCCCGCGCCTCACGTCGCCGAAGAGGGCGAAGGCAGCGACCTCCCGGAACCGCTCCGCGCCGTCGATCGCGTCCTGGAGGTCGCGTTCCGATCCGCCGGTGCGGTGGTGGCGGACCCACGCGGCCTCCAGGAAGGCGTTCTCCAGGGCGATGCGGCACAGGCCGGGCAGCACGTGGCTGTACGTCTCGGGGGCGAGCCCCGGGGTGGAGGCGATGGCCCGGGCGTCGGCGACGGCCTGGGCGACCGGGTCGTCGACGCGGTCGACCCTCACCCGGGACCCCTCGCCCCGCGTCACCCGGAAGACCGTGACCGGCAGCTCCTGGTCGGTGAACGCCTTCTGCAGACGGGGATCGTGCGTGAAGACGACGATCTGCCGGTGCCTGCCCAACTCGTGCAGCACCTGGGCGAGTCCGTGCACCTTGGTCGGGTCCATGGACTGCACGGGGTCGTCGATGACGAGGAAGCCGAACGGGCTGTCCGCCGTCGTGGCCCTCGGCAGGAAGAGGGAGAGCGCGAGGGAGTGCAGCTCTCCCTGGCTCATGACGTCGAGCGCCGGGGCGTCCCGGCCGTCGACGGAGGCCGCCATGACGAGCTTGCGGACGCTCGCCCTCTCGCCGCCCTTCAGGCTCACGGCCGTGAGGTCGACGTTGCTCTCCTGCCGCAGGCGCTCCCAGATGGCCTGCGTGGCGTCGGTGAAGCGCTCCATGCGCTGCTCCCTCAGCTCGGCGGAGAGGTCCCTGAGCCACTTCACGGCCTTGCGGAGGCTGCTCAGCAGCGGCTTGTCCCGTTCGGCCGCACGCGCCTCGTCCGCCCAGGCGGCAAGCCGGACGACGAGCGCGCGCCACCGCTCGTCGCGCTCCTCCAGCTCGCGGACCGCGTGCCTCCTGACGGTGTCGCAGGCGTCGGCGAGGACCGTGGCGGCCTCCTCGGCGCTCCTGGCGAGCTCGACGGGGTCGGCGATCTGCCGGCAGTCGGTCCACGCCCTCCACGGGCCGGCCAGCGCCGTGGGGATCCGCGCGGGGGTCTCGATGAGGTCCTGGAGCTTCCGCGCGCCCGTCCGCACGGCGGCACGCGCGTCCTCGGCGGTCTTCGCCTCGCGGCGCAGCTCCGCGACCTGCCGGGCGGCACGGTCGTGCCACTCCCGCCCGAGGACCCGTTCCGTTCCGCACGCCGGGCAGACGTCGTCGTCGGGATGCCGGTCGGCGTGGGCCATGGCCTTCTCCAGCAGGTCGGCGCGCAGTCGGGCGTTCTCGGCGTCGGTGCCGTGCAGGTCCTCCACGTCGGCGAGGGCGATCCGCAGCCGCTGGACGGCCTCTCCGACCTCCGCCAGGTCGGGGCCGTGCGCCCCGGCCTCGACGCGGAGCTCGGCGAGCCGGCCGTCGTCGGCCGGGGGGAGACCGGCGACGAGCGCGTCGACGGTGTCGAGGTCCGGGGTGCCCGGGGTGTCCACGGCGAGCAGGGCCTGCACGGCACGGTCGTCGTCCTCCAGCGCGTAGAGGGCCTCCTTCAGGCCGGGCAGGGCGTCCCTCGCCTCCTTCGCGGCGGTGGCGAGTTCCTTCTCCCGCGCACTCAGCCTGCCCGTCGCGGTGGAGAGCGGTTCCATGCCGAGGATGGTGGCGATCGCGTCGTACCGCTCGGACGGCTTGCCGGTGAGCATGAGGTCGAGGTCGGTGTACGAGAGGAACGGCCGGTGGTCGGCGAGGGCCGTGTCCCAGCCGGTGTCGGCCAGGGGCACGGTTCCGTGGCCCGGGCGCCTGAAGGTGGCCTCGGAGCCGCCGAACTCCGCGCTCGTCCAGGTGCGGACGAGGGTGCTGTTGCCGGTGTCGCCCTCGATCGCGAGCTTGAGCTCGATCCTGGGGCTTTCGGCGTCGTGGAGGTTGGCCCAGTGCCCGCCTCGCGTGGCGTCCTGGCCCGGCCGACGGGCCCGGGTACCGGTGAAGCCGACCTCGATGGCGTCGGCGAGGCTGGACTTGCCGGAGCCGTTGCGGCCCACGACGAGGTTGACGCCCGGGCGGGGGCTGAGGCCCAGCCGGGCACGGGGGCCGATGCCGCGGAAGCCGTTGACGGCGAGGGAGTCGAGGTAGACGCGCCCGGCGGCGGCGGACGACGTGGTGGCGGTGCCGGCGTCGGCGGCGTCGCTGCCGAGCGCGTCGCGGACGAGGGCCTTGACGGTCTCGGGGAGAGCCGACCCGGCCAGGCGGGCCGCCACCGTCTCGGCGAGGGGAAGCGCGGTCTGCCGGTGCTGTTCCGTCTCGGTCACGAAGGGCCTCCTGCACGGTGTGGCGGGGACGAGGCGGTGTCGTGCACCGCCTGCTGACAGGACGGAACGTTAGGGAGAAAGCGAGACGGACCCTCTGCGGTTCACTGGTAACCAGGGTTATCAATTTTCTCTTGCGGCTTTGGAGTTGAGCTTGTCGCCGACCTCACGCCGTGGGTCAGCCATGCCTCCACGCGGGACGATCCGCGGGATTTCGTCAGAGAGGAAGCTCCGATAAGGGGGGTTATCAAGCGAACAACCGATCTTTTCATGATCGGTTGTAGGCTTCTTCCACCCGCTGTCGACGCCGACCGGAGATCTGCGGACGCCCGCGACGACCCATGGGAGAGGAGACCGATGAGCAACCCGATGCCGACCGCCGGCTCCCCCCTCGTACCCGGCCCGCTGTCCTCACGCATCGGTTACGCCGAGATCGCCGCCCTCGCCCAGGTGAAGCGGCCCGTCCCCACCACCTGGGCCCGCCGGCACCCGGACTTCCCCGAACCGGTGACCCGTGAGGGCGGCAGCCCGCTCTTCGACGCCCGGGAGGTCGTGGAGTGGCTGGCCCGGACCGGCCGCGGCAACGCCGAGCCCCGCCGCCTGCGGGTCGAGGCGGCCCTGCACACCCTCTCCGCCTGGCGGTCCTCCGGCCTCCCCGCCCCCGTTCTGGTGGGCGCGCTGACGGCCCTGATCTGCCTGCGCCAGCAGTACGACGCACCCGTCGGGGCGCACGCCTGGGGTGAGCTCCTCGCCCGGGCCGGCGACCTCGACGCGGAGGACGCCTTCCTCCTCTCCGAGCTGCGTGCCGTCCCCGACCCGGACCGCCTGGGCCCGGCCCTGGCCGCGCTCGCCGACGAGCTGACCGAGGCCGCCTACACCCCCGCCGAAGCCTTCGACTGGGTCCTGGAGGCCCGCCGCCGACTCGGCTCCCACGACCTGGCCGCCGACGAACCCACCCCGGCGGTGGCCCGCGCCCTCGCCGCCCTGGCCGGCATCGGCACCCTGCCCGACGAGTCCGTCCTCGCCACCCCGTACGCCCGCAGCGGCGACCTGCTCGCCGCCCTGCACACGGCGGCGCCCGAGGACTCCGGCCACACCTACCTCGCGGCCGAGCCCGACCCGGCACTCGCCCGTCTCGTCCGGCGCCGGATGCTCGTCCGGGGCGTGTTCGAGTTCTCCCTCGACGTCACCGAGGGCGAGGGGCTGCCCACGGACGACTGGGGCGACCCCCACGCACTGGTCTGCGCCCTCCCGTACGAGGCGGGCGAGACCCGCAGCGCACGCCAGGTCCTGGAACGGATCCAGGACCTCGCCGACTACCTCGGCGACGGCTCGACGGCGGTCGTCCTCGGCCCGGCCGACGCGCTGGTCCAGCCCCTGCCCCGGCACGGCGACGCGGACCGGCTGCGCCGCTCCTTCCTCGACGAGGGCCTCCTCAAGGCGGCGATCAGCCTGCCCGACGGCGCCTTCGCCTACCGCCCCGGCTACCGCACCGCCGTCTGGATCCTCGCCCGCACGCCCGAGGACGAGCGCGCGGGCCGTGTCCTCCTCGCCGACTACTCCGCCCAGCCGCTCACCGAGCCGGTCCTCGACGTGCTCGCCGAGGACATCGCCATCTGGCGGGCCTCGGAATGGCGCGGGGACCGCCGCCACGAGCCCCGCCACGCGGCCGTCGTCCCCGCGAAGGACCTCGACGACCGGCCGGGCTCCCCCTTCACCCCCCAGCACCGCTCCCCCGAGGCCCGGCACACACGGGCCGTCGTGGAACGCCCCGCCCGCATCGCCGACGTGGAGCGGCACCTCGCCGAACTCGACGAGCGGGCGGCGCGCCGGGCCGACGGCCCCGTGAAGACCGGGGCCGTACTCCGCCCCGAGGACCAGCAGGTCCGCCGCACGACCGTCCGCCGCCTCCTCAAGGACCGCCGGCTGCGCCGCCGCCCCGGCCACCGCATCGCCCCCGAGCACCTCTCGCCCGACGGCCACTACACGGTGATCGGACCGGAGGAGATCCTCGGCACCGCGCGGTTCGGCAGCCGCCGCATCGACCGGGGCCTGGTCCTCACGGCGTACGAGCACGTCCAGTTCACCGAGCCGGGCGACCTCGTCGTCACCACCAGCCCGCGCTTCGGCGTCCACGTCGACGCCGAGGGCCTGTCGGTGGTCGTCGCCCCCGCCCGCGTCCTGCGCGTCCACCCCGACGCGGACCCGCCGGTCCGGCCCCGGGTCCTGGCGGCACTGCTGCGGGCCGCCGCCTGCGACCACGGCCGCACCAGCGGAGCCGTACGCGCCCCACGCGGCATCGAGGACCTGAGCGTCCCCGACCTCGGGCGCGAGGAGCTGGAGCGGTACGAGGCCGTGCTCGCCGAGATCGGACGCCGGACGGAGCTGCTGCGGCAGCAGTCCGAGGCGCTCGACGACCTGGCCCGCATCACCGCCGCCGGCATGGCCGACGGCACCCTGACGATCCCGTACCTCCCCGAAACCGCCAGCTGAAGGAGACGACGCACTCCATGCCACCGCGCAAGAAGAAGCCCACCGAGCAGGAGGAGCTGTTCAGCGCCTCCACGCCCAAGGAGATCCAGGCCATCCTCTGGAAGGCCGCCGACAAGCTGCGCGGCTCCATCGACGCCGCGCAGTACAAGGAGTTCGTCCTCGGCCTGATCTTCCTGAAGTACGTCTCCGACGCCTTCGAGGAGCGCCGCGGCGAACTGGCGAAGGAGCTCGCCGAGGACGGCATCTCCGAGGAGCAGATCGGCGACTTCCTGGAGGACCGCGACGAGTACACCGGCGCCCACGTCTTCTGGGTGCCGGAGACGGCCCGCTGGTCCTGGATCGCGGCCAACGCGAAGAGCCAGGGCGTGGGCAAGCTCCTCGACGACGCGATGGACGCGGTCATGCGCGAGAACGCGGCCCTGACCGGCGTCCTCCCGAAGATCTTCAACCGCGACAACGTCGACCAGAAGCGTCTGGCGGAACTCGTCGACCTCATCAGCGACGCGCGCTTCGGCGGCACGGAGGACAAGCCGGCGCAGGACGTGCTGGGTGAGGTGTACGAGTACTTCCTCGGCAACTTCGCGCGCGCGGAGGGCAAGCGGGGCGGCGAGTTCTACACCCCGCAGTCGGTGGTCCGGCTGCTCGTGGAGATCCTGGAGCCGTACCACGGCCGGGTGTACGACCCGGCGTGCGGCTCGGGCGGCATGTTCGTCCAGGCGAGCAAGTTCATCGAGGCGCACCGGGGCCGCGGCCACAAGGCGGACATCGCCGTCTACGGCCAGGAGCTCAACGAGCGCACCTGGCGCCTCGCGAAGATGAACCTCGCGATCCACGGCATCGACGGCAACCTGGCCGGGCGCTGGGGCGACACCTTCGCTGACGACAAGCACCCGGACCTCAAGGCCGACTTCGTGATGGCCAACCCGCCGTTCAACATCAAGGACTGGGCGAGGGACGAGGGCGACCCCCGGTGGAAGTACGGGGTCCCCCCGAGGAACAACGCGAACTACGCGTGGCTCCAGCACATGGTCTCGAAGCTGGGCGAGCGGGGGACGGCCGGCATCGTCCTGGCGAACGGCTCGATGAGCTCCCGGTCGAGCGGCGAGGGCGAGATCCGCCAGTCGATGGTGGAGGCGGACCTGGTGGCGTGCATGGTCGCGCTGCCGGCGCAGCTGTTCCGTACGACGCAGATCCCGGCGTGCCTGTGGTTCCTGGCCAAGGACAAGTCGCCGCAGGGGGCGAAGGGCCTGGCGGACCGGCGCGGGGAGATCCTGTTCATCGACGCCCGCGAGATGGGCACGATGGTCGACCGCACGGAGCGCGTCCTCACGAAGACGGACCTCGCGAAGATCGCGGGCGTGTACCACGCGTGGCGCGGTACGGAATCGGCGAAGGCGGAGGGCCTGACCTACGAGGACGTGCCGGGCTTCTGCTGCTCGGCCGGTCTGGAGACGGTCCGAGAGCACGGGTACGTCCTGACGCCGGGGCGGTACGTGGGTGCCGTCGAGGCGGAGGAAGAAGACGCGGAAGTGGTGGCCGCACGGATCGCCGCCCTGACGGACGAGCTGCTCGGTCTGTTCGCCAGGTCGGCGGAGCTGGAGAAGACGGTGCGCGAGCAGCTGGGGAAGGTGACCGATGTCTGAGTGGTCGCGTACGACCGTGGGCGACGTCATGACGCTGCAGCGCGGCTTCGACATCACGAAGGCCCAGCAGGCTCCGGGCGACGTTCCCGTGGTGTCGTCCGGTGGGATCGGCAGCTACCACGACACCGCCATGGTCAAGGGTCCCGGCGTGGTCATGGGACGCAAGGGGACCCTGGGGAAGGTCTACTACCTCGAAGGCGACTACTGGCCGCACGACACCACGCTCTGGGTCAAGGACTTCAAGGGAAACGATCCCCGGTTCGTCTACTACTTCCTGGGGACCCTGGACTTCCTTTCCATGGACGTCGGCTCGTCGAACCCGACGTTGAACCGGAACCACGTCCACCCTGTTCCCGTTCAATGGCCCCCTCTGGCGGAGCAGCGGGCGATCTCCGCCCTGCTCGGGGCGCTCGACGAGAAGATCTCCAACAACGAGTCCATCGCGGCACGGGCGCTCGACCTGGGCACGGAGGAGTTCCGACTGCTGTCCGCCTCCGCGCAGGAGAGGTTCACCCTCGGCGACGTGGTGGAACTCCGGTACGGAAAGGCCCTGGCCGCCCATGTGCGCACTCCGGGCGACGTTCCCGTGTTCGGCAGCGGGGGCGTCGGCGGGTACCACGCGGAGGCGCTGGTGCGGGGCCCCGGAATCATCGTCGGCCGCAAGGGGACGGTCGGTTCCGTGTACTGGTCCGACGCGGACTTCTTCCCCATCGACACCACCTTCTACGTCGCCCGCCGGACCGACCGGGTGTCCCTGGAGTACATGTACTTCGCGCTCAGGAGCCTGGGCCTCGAGCACATGAACGCCGACTCGGCCGTGCCCGGGCTCAACCGCGACCGTGCCCACTCCCTCGGGCTGAGCGTTCCCGCGGAGAACGCGATGCGGGAGTTCACCTCGAAGGTGAACGACCTCTTCTCGTTGCGCCGGAGCCGCTTCGCGGAGAGCGCCGTCCTCGCGACCCTCCGCGACACCCTCCTCCCCCAGCTCATGTCCGGCCGCCTCCGGATCAAGGACGCCGAGAAGATTGTCGAGGACAACGCGTGACGCTCCCCGGTGACGAGAACCGGAACCACCGCCCCCACGAATCCGACTGGGAGTCCCTCGCCCTCGAAGAGCTCGCCGCGCTCGCCTGGCAGCCCGCCCCCGGCAACGAGTTCGCGCCCGGCTCCGGCCACCGGAAGTCCTGGGACGACCTGATCCTGTACCCGGACCTCCGCGACGCGGTCGAGCGGCTCAACCCGGACCTTCCCCCGGACGCCGTCCGGGACGCCGTCGGCATCGCGTCGACCCCGTCCTCCCAGGACGCGTACGAGGAGAACCGCACCGCTCACGGCCACCTGACCGCCGGCATCCGGTCCGTCACGTACACCGACGCCTTCGGGGCCGAGCACAACCCCACCATCCGGCTCGTCGACCTCGACGACCCGGACGGGAACGTGTACCGCGCCCTCAGGCAGGTCACCGTCGTCGACGGCGAGAAGCGGCGCCGCTTCGACGTCGTGCTGTACGTCAACGGACTGCCGCTCGCCGTCCTGGAGCTGAAGCGCGCCGGCGACGAGGACGCCACCCTCCGGGACGCGCACACCCAGGTCACCCGCTACGTCGCGGAGTTCCCGACCGCCTTCCGGCACAACGCGGTCGTCCTCGTCTCGGACGGCATCACCGCCAAGTACGGCACGCCGTTCACGCCGTACGAGCACTTCGCGCCGTGGAACACGGACGAACTCGGCGAGCGCGTCGACCCGCTCGCCGCCGAGGACATAGGGGACTCGGGCCAGAACCTGGCCCTGCACGGGCTGTTCACCAGGGACCGGTTCCTCGCCCTCGTCAGGTCCTTCGTCAACTTCGTCCCGTCGAAGCGGATGAAGCGCATCGCCAAGCCGCACCAGTACCACGCCGTCACCCGCGCCGCCGAGGCCGTACGGGTGGCCGCCGCGAGCAACGGGAAGGCCGGCGTCGTCTGGCACACGCAGGGTTCGGGCAAGTCCGAGGAGATGGTCCTCACCACCACCATGGTGATGAAGGACCCGGCGCTGTTGAACCCGACCGTCGTCGTCATCACGGACCGCACCGACCTCGACGACCAGCTGTACTCGACGTTCCTGGAGAGCGAGATCCTCCCGGAGGCGCCGAAGCAGGTCCTCACCCGGGCCGAGCTCCGCGAGGAGCTCGCGGCCAAGCGGGTGGGCGGCATCCTCTTCACGACGCTGCAGAAGTTCGGACGCACCAAGGAGGAGAAGGAGTCCGGCGCGGACCACCCGCTCCTCTCCGACCGCCGGAACATCGTCGTCATCGTCGACGAGGCGCACCGCAGCCACTACGACAACCTCGACGGCTACGCCCGCCACCTGCGCGACGCGCTCCCGCACGCCACCCTCCTGGCCTTCACCGGCACGCCGATCTCCGAGGCCGACCGCAACACCCGCGAGGTGTTCGGCGACTACATCGACGTCTACGACCTGAAGCGGGCCGCCGACGACGGGGCGACGGTCAAGGTCTTCCACGAGAGCCGGGTCATCCAGCTCGTCATGGACCGGGACGTCGACCCGACGGCCATCGACGAGGAGGCCGACCGGATCACCGACGGCCTCGACGACGTCGAGCGCACCCGTGTCGAGCAGGCCGTCGCCACGATGAACGCGATGTACGGCGCGCCCGCCCGCATCCGGGAGCTCGCCGCCGACCTCGTACGGCACTGGGAGACGCGGCGTGCGGCGATGCAGCCGTTCGTCGGCGTCTCCGGGACGGGCGGCGCGCCCGGCAAGGCGATGATCGTGTGCGCCACCCGCGAGATCTGCGTCAGCGTGTACGAAGCCCTGCGCGAGCTGCGGGAAGAGTGGCACAGCGACGAGTTCGACAAGGGCGTCATGAAGATCGTGTTCTCGTCGAACACGCGCAAGGACAAGGACGCGCTCCTCGCCCACGCCCTGAGCGACAGCCGCCGCAAGGCCGTCATCAACCGGGCCAAGGACCCGGAGGACGAGCTCCAGCTCCTCATCGTCAACAACATGCTGCTGACCGGCTTCGACGCACCGCCCGTCCACACCATGTACCTGGACCGGCCCCTCAAGGGTGCCGGCCTGATGCAGGCCCTGGCCCGCGTCAACCGCCGCTTCCGGGGCAAGGAGGACGGCCTCCTCGTCGGGTACGCGCCGCTCACCGAGAACCTCCAGCGGGCGATCGCCGAGTACACGGACGCCGACCGGCGGGACCGCACGCTCGGCCAGGACCTCGACCGGGCGCTGGACGAGCTGCGCAACGAGTACGACGTCCTGAACGACATCCTGCGGGGCTTCGACTGGCGGGCCCGGCTGGACACGCCCTCCAAGACGGCGTTCATCGACGCCGCGAGGCGGGCCGCGAGCCACCTCCTGGACCCCGCCACCCCCGGCAACAACCCGGAGAAGCTCGACGACCCCCGGCAGACGCTCGGCCGGCGCTACCGCGAGCACTCCCACCGGCTGGAGCGCTTCCACGCACTCTGCGGCAGCTCCACCGCCATCTGCGAACGCTTCCCGGACCACCCGGCCTGGCGCCGGGACATCCAGTTCTTCGTCGAGGTCCGCGCCTACATGGCGAAGATCGACGCGATGAACCGCGAGGCCCGCGGCCTCCCCGTCGCCCGCGACGTCGAGCTGTACCTGGCGCAGCTCACCTCCTCGGTCGTCGAGACCAGCGGGGTGACCGACCTGCTCGCCGAGGCCGGCCTGGGGACCGTCGACCTGACGCACCTCAACGACGCGCTCGTCGCGAAACTGCAGAACAGCGAGACCCCGCACCTGGCGGCGGAGGCCCTGCGGCAGCTCGTCGAGCGGAAGATGCGCGAGGTCACCCGGCACAACGTGGTCCGCCGGACGACCTTCTCCGAGCGGCTGCAGGACCTCATGGTCCGGTACATGCGGCAGCAGTGCACGGGAGCGGAGTACATCGCCGGCCTCGTGGAACTGGCCAAGTCGGTCATGGAGGACGTCCGCCGCGGCGAGAAGTTCGAGCCGCCGCTGGACTGGCGCGAGCTCGCCTTCTACGACGCGGTCGCCGACCACGGCACGGCCCTGGCGGTCATGGGAGACGACGTACTGGCCGCCATCGCCCGCGAACTGGTCACGGAGGTCCGCAGCAAGCTCGCCCCGGACTGGCTCTCCCGCCCCCCGGTCCGCGCCCGCCTCCGCAGCTCCATCAAACGACTCCTGGCCCGCCGCAACTACCCGCCGGACCAGGCACCCGAGGCCATCGAGCTGGTCCTGAAGCAGATGGAGTACTTCGCCAACGAGTGGTCCACGAAGGGCGACGAGGACGACTGAGAAACCGGCCCGGGTTCCTCCCGACGGGTGACCACGCCCCCATCCCGTCGGCCAGGCTCGTCGCCCGCTGCTTCGCATCGCGACCCGCACCAGGATCGGCGGCGGCTGGAAGGCGTACGCCCCCCGTTCCGACCACCGCCCACGCCCCGGGGCATCCGTGCCCCGGGGCTCGTCCGCCGGGCAGGCGGCAATGGGGGCGACCTCAGTAACCCCCATCCGCTAGGCTGTCAGCGGTCAGTCGGCCTTCAGGGCGCCTGCCCGGGAAAACGTCCCTCGGGACCCCACCCGGCACCGCCCCGACGCAAGCCTGACCAGGGCGCTTGCTCCACCCCGCCCGGCATCCCCACTGGGGTTTCCGGCAGGGTCCCCGGCAGGCCCCGCCTTCGTAGCTCAGGGGATAGAGCACCGCTCTCCTAAAGCGGGTGTCGCAGGTTCGAATCCTGCCGGGGGCACAGGAAGAAGGGGCGGGTACTGGGATCAGTACCCGCCCCTTTGCCGTGAGGGTGCTCGCGGGAGGGGGCCGGAGCGTTCCTATCGGACGACGACGTTGTGCGCCGGGATGATCGTGGGCTGCAGGTCGGCGTGGCCGAGGTCGGCCAGGATCGGGCCGAAGGTCTTCGCGTGGGTTTCGAGGGCCTCCGCGCTCTCCCAGACCTCGGTCACGCGGAACCCTCCCTCGACCGGTCCCGCCGCGTGGGAGATGAGGCCCGGGTTCCCCACGTCCGCGAACTTCGTGAAGCCCCGCCCCTCGGTCACCCGTTCGATGACCGTGTCGTAGAGGTCCTGCCCGGCGCCGGGCAGGTCGAAGGTGACGATGATGGCCATTCGGATGCCCCTGTCTCGGTCCGCCGCGCGGTCGCGGCAGCGTCCGTGGATCCTAGCGGTAAGTGACCGGTTGGTTTCAAAGAGCGACGCGGGAGGGGGCGGTCAGCGGAGTTCTTCCGGGCAGGCCGTGCCGCGCGAGAGCTTGTAGGGGGCTCCCAGGCGGTAGACGCCCGCCTTCGGGGCGAGGAGTTCCGTCCATTCGTCGCCCTCGGCGTCCGCCTCGGCCTTGAAGAGGCAGCCCTCCTCGTTGGCGAAGGCCTTGGGGAGTTCGGTCTCCGACGCCTCGCGGGCCAGCTTCGAGGCCTCCGTCTCCTTCGGCGGTTCGATCTTGCCGCCGTTCTCGTCCACGAGGGCGAGCCAGGGCGAGTACGGGACGCGGATCAGGACCCGGCCGGGGCTGTCGACCCGGATCACGACCTCGTTCTCCTCCGCGCTCTGCACCTCGGCCGGCGGGTCGGCGAGAGGGGTCGGGTTCTGCACCTCGTACAGCCGCCAGTTCTCGTCCGACCAGACCTGCCTCAGGTACGGCAGGCCCTCGCCGACCAGCTCCGCCTCCTGCTCGGCGCCCGAGTCGGGGGCTCCGGTGGGCAGGACGACGTAGTGGACGGCCCAGCGGTGGAGCCAGTCCCGGTAGTTCGCGGCGTTCAGCGTGTCGTCGTAGAAGAGGGGGTTGCGCTCCATGTCCGCCTGGCGGTTCCAGCCCCGCGCCAGGTTGATGTACGGGCTGAGCGCGGAGGACTCGCGGTGGCTGGACGCCGGCACGACCTCGACCCGCGCCTTGCCCGCGTCCCGGACCTGGAGCTGGTTGACGAGCGGCGCGAGCTCGCGCGCCCAGGACGCGTCCGGGGCGGTGCGGATGACGTCGTCGACGCCCTTGAAGCCGACCCAGAAGTTCAGTCCCGCGACGGCGAGCAGCAGCGCGTACCAGCGGCGTGAGCGCGGGGTCGTGTACGGCAGGGCCGCGAGCAGCACGACGCCCGCGAAGAGCATCGGCAGCCGGGAGATGTTCGAGCCGATCTGGGAGTCGATCAGCCAGGTCAGGAGGGTGCCGATGGTGTAGACGGCTGCTGCTGTGCGGACCGTCCGCCAGGTCTTCGGGACGAGGAAGAAGGTCAGCATGCCGAAGAGGAGCGGGAGTGCCGTCGAGCCGAAGGCCATCGGCTGCGTGCCCGAGAAGGGGAAGAGCCAGGAGGAGAGGGCCACCACGGCCACCGGGGCGAGACCCAGGGCGTACGCGCCCGGGCGCCGTTTGTTCAGGAACAGCGCCGCCGCCGCGATGCCGAGGAACAGGCCCGCGACCGGGCTGCACGCCGTCGCCAGACCGGCCAGCGGGGCGGCGACCGCCGCCTTCGCCCAGCGTTTGCGGCGCCAGCGGTACGGCCAGCAGAAGACGGCGGCGACCGCGCCGAGCGCGAACATCATGCCGAGGCCGAAGGTCACCCGGCCCGAGAGCGCGTTGCAGAGGAAGGCGAAGACGCCCGCGACCGAGCAGACCAGGGGGTTGCGGACCGCCCGCACCCGCACCAGGATCAGCGCGGTCAGGCCGGCCGACAGCGTCCCCGCGACCATCATCGTGCTGCGGACGCCGAGCACCGACATCAGGTAGGGCGAGACCACGCTGTACGAGACGGGGTGCATCCCGCCGTACCAGGCCAGGTTGTACGCGGAGTCCGGGTGCCGCCCGACGAACTCGGCCCAGGCGTCCTGCGCGGCCAGGTCCCCGCCGCTGTTCGCGAAGAGGAAGAACCACAGGACGTGGGTGAGGGCGGCGAGCCCGGTGGCCGCCATGACCGTGTAGCGGCGCTTGCGCCGCGGGGCACGGGTGGGGGTGGGGGTCGGGGCGGGCGTCGCCGGGACCGGTGCCGGTGCCGGGGCGGGCCGCTGCGTCGGGAGCACTATTCGCGGGAGCGAAGAGGGTCCGATATCCGTGGTCGAGCCGCCGTCGGTGTCACGAGCTTCATGGGCATCACGGTAGACGTCGGGGTCGGAGTCCGCGCGGTCGGCGCGTGTCGGCTCGGCGGTGGTCACTGCGGCCCTTTCCCGTGCTGCTGCCCGTCTCGCTGCTCGCTTCTCGCGTGGGTCACGCGTGGGTCTCGTCCCCCCGGAGACGCTAACAGCCGGGCGTCCCGGAAAATCCGGGACGCCCGGCCGAGCGGGTGGCCTCAGCCCAGGTGGGTCAGCTTCTTGTCGAAGCCGGGCTCCACCAGATCGGCCTTCAGGGCGACCGGGGAGCTGACCTTGCCGGCGCCGGTGCCGATGGACACCTGGCCGACGATGTCGCCCGCCTTGCCGGAGTGCGGGAGGGGCTTTCCGCCATCCGTGAGCTCCAGCTTCACCTCGAGGCCCGGCCAGCCGACCGCCTTGAGCTCCTTGGTGGCCACGACCTGCGTCCGGCCGCCGAGACCGTCGTCCACGTAGCCGAGGACCTGGCCCTTCCTGACCACGGTGGCCGAGGTGACGTCCTTCTGGGCCTGCTGGATCAGCTTGAGGCTGTTGTCGATGGCCAGCTGCAGCTTGTCGATGAGCATCTTGGCGTTCTTCGCCCCCATGACGATGCCGAGGATGCGGCGGTTCTGGCCGTCGACGACGGTGTTCGCCGACCAGAGCAGGTTGCCGCCGGCCGGGGTGGAGGAGCCGGTCTTGATGCCGTTCACACCGTCGTGGAGCAGGATGTTGTTGTTGTTCTCGATCCGGCCGGGGATGCCGTCGACCGTCACGTTCGGCATGTTCACGATCTCGCGGAACACGTCGTACTGCATGACCGCCTTCGCCAGCTTCAGCTGGTCCTGCGGGGTCGACATGGTGCTGTCGAGCAGGCCGGACGGGTCCGTGTACGTCGACTGGGTCATGCCCAGGTCCTTCGCGGCGGCGTTCATCTTCTCGACGAACGCGGCCTCCGAACCGGCGTCCCAGCGCGCGAGCAGCCGGGCCACGTTGTTCGCGGAGGGGATCATCAGGAGCTCCAGGAGCTCCTTCTCCGTGTAGGTCTGGCCCTCCTGGACCGGCGCCGTCGACTCCGAAGCGTGCTTCCCCTGGTCGGCGGCCTTCTTGTCGATCGTGATCTCGGGACCGGGCTGCTTCCCCTTGATCGGGTGGTCGCGCAGGATCACGTACGCCGTCATCGTCTTGGTCACGGACGCGATCGGGGCCGGCTTCTGCGCTCCGTACCGGCCCATGGAACCGACGCCCTCGACCTCGACGGCGCCCTGTCCCTCGTCGGGCCACGGCATCTGCAGCTTGCCGCCGCCGAAGGTGAACGTCGGCGCGGCCGTCAGCGTCAGCGCGGGCGCGGGCAGCGGGCGGACCATCTGCACGATCGCAAAGACGATCAGGAGGAGCAGGACCAGCGGGGTCCAGATCCGCAGCCGGCGCAGGGTCGTCCGCAGCGCGCTCGGCGGCGGGGGCGGCGTGTTCGTCAGCTCCGCGAGCAGGTCGAGCGGGGGCAGCGGCGGCAGCGGCTGCTGCCGGGTCCGCTCCGGCTCGGCGAGCGACGCCGGCGACGGTACGGGGGCGGGCGCGGGGGCCTTGGGGGTCTTGGGAGCCTCAGGGGCCTTGGGGGCGGCTGCCGGGGCGGCGGAGGCCTTGGGGGCCTCCTGTGCCGCCTTCTCGGCCTTCTCGGCCTTCTGCTCGGCCGGGATGTCGGGACGCAGCGCACGGAAGACACTGGTGCGCTCGCTGTCGGAGTCCGCGGTCAGACCGGACGGGAGCTTCAGGGCGGTCGTCGGCTGGTCCACGACGGGCGGACGGACCATCTTGAACATGGTCGTCGGCTGGTCGACGGGCTCCTCGTCCTCGGAGGAACCAGAGGAATCGGAAGAGTCGGAAGAACCGGAAGAGTCGGTCGTGTCCGAGGAATCGGTGGAATCGGTGGAGTCGGTCGCGTCCGAGAGCTCCGCCGGCTTCTCGTCGGTGGCCGGCTTCTTCGCGGCGAACCAGGAAGCGGAGGGCGCCTTGTCCTCGGCGTCCTCCTCGTCCGTCTCGTCGTCGGACTCGCCGTCAGTCTCCTCGACCTCGTCGGCCGGCTCGTCGGCCTCGGTCTCGTCCTCCGGCTCGGGCTCGTCGGCCTCCTCCGGCTCGGGCTCGGGCTCCTCGACCGACGCCTTCGCCTCCGAAGCCTCCGGCTCCTTCGACCCCGGCTTCTCCGGCTCCTCCTCCGTCGCGACCCACGCCGCCACGGCCGCCTTCAGACGGTCGCCCTCCGCGCCGGACTCAGCGCCCGACTCCGACTCCGACCCCGACTCCGGCTCCGCCTTCGGCTCGTCGTCCTCGGGCGTGCGCGGGGTCAGGGTCTTGAAGACGGCCGTCGGCTGGTCGACCCGAACCGCCGAGGACGACGAGGCGTCTGACTCACGGAGCACGGAAAGCCGAGGATCCCGGCCGCCGCCCGAGGCCGTCGTCTCCTGCGACGACCCCTGCTGCTCCGCCTTGTCGGGGGACTCGCCCGCCACCGTGCCTCCTCCATGCGTCATACGTACGTCCGAACCGTCTACCAGTGTCCTGTGTGAACCCCTTGGCTCCCGTGCTAGACGAGAACGACATACCTGCCGGTTCCCGGATGAACCACCCAGGCACTCTCGACAGATGAATGTGAGAGGGGTCACCCTGTCATTCATCCACGCGGGGAGGCATGGATGGGCAGGAGCCGCAGAACTATTCCGGAAGAGCTTCTGCTGCTCGCTCTGGACCCGACCACGGGTACCACAGCGCAGCCGCAGTCGCTCGACCTCGGTCTGGCCGGAGCACAGCTAGTGGAGCTGGCTCTGGCAGGCCGGATAGCCCCTGACGGGGATCGTATCGCCGTGGTGATGCCACGGCCGACCGGAGATCCGACACTGGACTCCGCACTGGAGCTGCTGCGCAGGCGCGGCAGCCCGGTTCGGGCCGTCCACTGGATCGGCGGGCCCCGGCTGGGGCTCCGTCAGACGTATCTCTCGCATCTGGAGCGATGCGGCATGGTGCATGCCGTGGAGGGCCAGATGTGCGGGGTGTTGCCGACGACTCGCTACCAGGCGACGGACACGGCGATCAGTCGGGAGATCCGTACCCGGCTGGACAGTGCGATCCGCACCGGCGTACCGCCGGACCCGCGGACCGCGGCGCTTGCCGCGCTGGCCCACGCGGTCGGTCTCGGGAAGCACCTCTACCCCGGCAACGAAGGACGGTCGTCGCGGTCCCGGCTGCGCGATCTGATCCGGCACGACCCCATGGGCGGACTCGTGGCGCACGCCGTGATGGACGTCCAGAACGGCGCGGCGGCACAGCCGCGCCGGAGCGCCGCGGGCGTCCCGGCGCAGCCTCGCGGCAGCATGGCCCGCGCGGCCGCGCACTGAAGCACGACAGCACGACAGCACGACCGCGCGACGAACAGCACCAGTACCCGCATCAGTACCCGCACCACGAACCGGTACGACGAACCGGTACACGAACCACCTGGAACCATTCCGGGAGCCGCACAGGTGTGCGGGGCGGTCTGCGCGACCGTCCCGCACACGTGCGTTGTCCTGTTTTCCCAGCGCGCACCCGGCCATTGGTGGCAGTCTGCCAAGCGGTAGATACTCACAGCTACGCAGCAGACAGCCGGAGGTGCAGTTTCCGTGGCGTCCAACGTCAACCCCACCGTCAGGCGACGCCGATTGGGCCAGGAGCTGCGCAAGCTCCGCGAGGCGAAGAACATGACGGCCGAGCAGGTCGCCGAGCGTCTCCTCGTCTCCCAGTCCAAGATCAGCCGGCTGGAGAACGGCCGTCGCTCCATCAGCCAGCGTGACGTCCGCGACCTGTGCGGCGTGTACGAGGTCGAGGACGAGCGCATGGTCGACTCCCTCATGCAGATGGCCAAGGACTCGCGCCAGCAGGGCTGGTGGCACGCCTTCGGCGACATCCCGTACAGCGTCTACATCGGTCTGGAGACGGACGCGGAGAGCCTGCGGATGTACGAGTCGCAGATCATCCCGGGCCTGCTCCAGACTCCCGCGTACGCGGAGGCCGTGATCTCCGGCGCGATGCCGGAGTCGACGCCGGTGGAGATCGAGAAGCGGGTCACGGTCCGGACCCGCCGTCAGGACCGGATCCGGGACGAGGAGCGTCCGCTGCGCCTGTGGGCGGTGATCGACGAGGGCGCGCTGCACCGGATCGTGGGCAGCCGGCAGCTGATGGTCGAGCAGCTGGAGCACCTGATCGAGCAGTCGCACCTGCCGCACGTCACCGTGCAGGTGATCCCGTTCGAGATGGGCGCGCATCCGGGGATCAGCGGGCAGTACTCGATCCTGGAGTTCCCGGACACCTCGGACTCCAGCGTCGTCTACATCGAGGGCGTGACGAGCGATCTGTACCTGGAGAAGGCGCAGGACGTCGGCAAGTACTCCGTCATGTACGAGCACCTCAGGGCGCAGGCGCTGAACGTGGAGCAGACGCGGGAGTTCATCTCGAAGATGGCGAAGAAGCACGCCGAGGGGTGATCGCCGACGGGTGGGGCAGGCACCGTACACCCCGTGATCGCTTGCACGGAAGCTCAGTTGGAATATGCCACTCGGACGTGTGAACGCCGGTCCCGCCGGACGGGACCGGCGAGTAGCGTCGATCACGCCATCAAGAACGTTGGCGCGACACACTACTCGGCAGAACCGGAGTGAGCAGCATGGCGATTATTCAGGGCGGCACGGACACCTGGACGAAGTCCTCGTACTCGGGTGGGAACGGGGCCTGCGTCGAAGTGAAGTCCCCCGTCATGGCCGCGATCGCGGTGCGGGACTCCAAGGCGCCCGAGGGCCCGTCCCTCTCCTTCGGTCCGGGATCGTGGAACGCCTTCGTCGGCCAGGTGAGCAACGGGGCCCTCTGAGCCCCGGTGCGCGCACGCCGTCACCAGCAGTACGAATGAGCCCTCTCGACCGGTCCGCCGTCCTGGCCGAGGGGGCTCGGCCTTTGCCCGCGACAGGTCAGCGCAGCTCGTCCACGTAGCGGTCCGTGCCCGGGACCGTCGGGATGAAGGGTGCCACCAGCTCCACCCGGCCCGCGTCCCCTCCGAGGGACTCCAGGTCCGTGAAGTGCTCCGTCCAGCACGTGCGGGGGTCCTGCTCCAGGAACCAGAGCAGGGTGAGCCGGGTGTCGACGCCCTCGACCTGCTTCACGTACGTCATGCGGTCGCCGGGCAGCGGGGTCGGGCGGAAGGCCGTCACCAGCGCCGCCGGTGAGCCGGTGAGACGGCGGGGCAGGTCGCGGGTGCGGAGGCGGTCGAGCAGGGCCGCCCGCTCCTCCGGGCCCGACGCGTCGATCACCTGGAGGATCAGCCCGGCGTAGGGGTGGTCGAGGGCGTGGAAGTCGCGCGGGCCGGCCGTCCCGTCGCGGTAGACGGTCGCCTCGTGGTCCTGGAACGAGGTGAAGACGTGGGTGCGCTCCTGGTGGACGCGGGCGTCGCGGTTGAGCCGCTTGTTGATGCCGACGGTCCACTTCATGTGGTCGTCGTAGCGGCCCTCGGTGATCCAGTACGTCGAGAGGTAGCAGCCGGCGGTGACCGGCTGGGCGACGGCGGACTTCTCCGGGCGCCGCAGCTCCTGGAGTTCGCGGGTGGCGACCCAGCGTCGGCCGGCGTACATCCAGGGCATGGCCATGGCGCCCGCGTAGTAGTGGTCGTCCTCGTACCAGCGGTTGTAGGCGTACTCGTGGCCCGGGTGCGGTTCGACCATGGTGATCAGCGCGTGGCCGGGGCGGACCCCGTACGGGCCGACGGCCGCCAGTTCCGCGTACGTCTCGCTGCGGGTCTCCTCGCTCACTTCCGTACCCCTTCCCATGTCGGTGCCGGACTCCTACTCTGACGGACCGTCAGATACTTGGCCAGGGTCGAGGAGGGTCCGGATGCTGCTCCAGGGGAAGACGGTCGTCGTGTCGGGGGTCGGTGCCGGGCTCGGGCACCGGATCGCGGAGACGGTGGTACGGGACGGGGGCAACGCGGTGCTCGGCGCCCGCACCGAGGCCAACCTCGCCAAGTCCGCGGCGGAGATCGACCCGGAGGGCCGCCGCACCGCGTACCGGGTCACGGACATCACCGACGAGGAGCAGTGCGAGGCCCTCGCCGCGCTCGCCGTCGAGCGCTTCGGCGGGATCGACGCGGTCGTCCACGTCGCCGCCTGGGACTCCTACTTCGGGGGCCTGGAGGACGCGGACTTCGGGACCTGGCAGGGGGTGCTCGACGTCAACCTGCTCGGCACGCTGCGGATGACCCGGGCCTGCCTGCCGGCGCTGAAGGAGGGCGGCGGTTCGGTGGTCCTGATCGGGACGCAGTCGGCCGTGGCGGCGCCCTCGCAGGTGCGGCAGGCGGCGTACGCGGCCTCGAAGGGGGCGCTGACCTCGGCCATGTACTCGCTCGCGCACGAGCTGGGGCCGCACCGGATCCGGGTCAACACCGTGCTGCCCGGCTGGATGTGGGGGCCGCCGGTCCAGGCGTACGTCCAGTTCGCCGCGCACACCGAGGGGGTGCCGGAGGCCGAGGTGCTCGCCCGCCTCACCGAGCGGATGGCGCTGCCCGAGCTCGCGACGGACGGGGACGTGGCGGAGGCGGCGGCCTTCCTCGCCTCGGACCGGGCGCGGGCCATCACGGGGCAGTCGCTGCTGGTCAACGCGGGGGAGCTGATGCGCTGAGCCGCTTCCCCAAGCAACACCAGGCGACGCCACAAGTTCATGGACGTGAACGAGGGTCAGTAAAGCGAACGATTTTACTGTCCCTTGACTCACCCCTGCATTGTCGGAGCCTTCCAACTCCCCACACCATGAACCGCGTTCACAAGGCGGACCGGACCTCATGGAGGGGCGCAATGAACAGTCTCGACTGGGCCGTGCTCATCGGCTACTTCGGCGTCATGGTCGCGATCGGCGTCTGGTCCCACAAGCGCGTGGACACCGTCTCCGACTTCTTCACCGCCGGCGGCCGGATGCCCTGGTGGCTCTCCGGCATCTCCCACCACATGTCGGGCTACAGCGCCGTGATGTTCACCGGATACGCGGGCATCGCCTACACCTACGGCGTCACCTCCTACGTCACCTGGTCCTTCCCCATCGCCATCGGCATCGCCATCGGCGCCCACCTCTTCGCGCCCCGACTCAACCGGCTCCGCTCCCGCCTGCGCGTGGCCTCCCCGCTCGAGTACCTCAAGGACCGCTACGACCTCCCCACCCAACAGGCCCTCGCCTGGTCCGGGGTGCTGTTGAAGATCGTGGACGTCGGCGCCAAGTGGGCCGCCATCGCGACCCTGCTCTCCGTCTTCACCGGGATCTCCCTCCATCAGGGCATCCTCATCACCGGCGTCGTCACCGGGATCTACTGCACGGTCGGCGGCCTCTGGGCCGACGCCCTCACCGAACTCGGCCAGTTCGTCATCCAGCTCCTCGCCGGCGTCGCGATGCTCGTCGCGGTCCTCGGCGAGCTCGGCGGCTTCAGCGCCCTGTGGACCGTGTGGGACCGGCCCGAACTCCAGGGCCACACCGCGCCCACGGCCGGCCCGTACACGCTGACGTTCCTCCTCGCGTACCTCTTCATCAAGACCTTCGAGTACAGCGGCGGCATGTGGAACCAGGCCCAGCGCTACATGGCCACCCCGTCCGCCCGCGAGGCCACCCGCTCCGGCCGCCTCTCCGCCGTCCTCTGGTTCGTCTGGCCGCTCGTCCTCTTCTTCCCCATGTGGTGCGCGCCGCTGCTCGTCCACCCGAAGAAGCCCGACGGCTCCGACGCGTACGCCCTCATGACCGAGCAACTCCTCCCGCACGGTCTCCTCGGGCTCGTCGTTGTCGGCTTCTTCTCGCACACCATGGCCATGTGCTCCTCCGACGCCAACGCCATCGCGGCCGTCTTCACCCGGGACATCGCGCCCGTCCTCAGCAAGGCGGCGAGGAGCTGGACCCAGCGGGCCGGGCTCGTCGCCGCCCGCTGGTCGACGATCGCCTTCCTCGGCCTGTCGATGGCCGTCGCCACCCAGGTGAACTCCCCCACCTTCAAGGACATCATCACCGTCGTCATCAAGTGGGTCGCCGGACTCATGGGACCGATCGCGATCCCCTTCATGCTCGGCCTGCTGCGCCCCTTCCGGAAGTCGGGCCCCACGGCCGCGCTCGGCTCCTGGGCTGCCGGACTCCTCGTCTTCTGGCTCACCAACTACGGCCTCGACGGCGTCGAGCTCCAGATCCAGATCGTCTCGCCGCTCGCGACCTCGCTCGTCCTGTACGTCCTCATCGGATACGTGAAGCCGGAGGACACCCCGGAACGCGACGCGCTCCTCGACCGGCTCGGCTCCGACGGGGACGCGGTCCCCGCGCAGCCGGGGGCACGGACCGATCAGCCCCTGGGATAGCGGGCCAGCCAGCCCGGGGAGGACTCCGTCGCGCTGTGCAGGGCGGCGCCCTGGGTCATCTCCATCGCGAAGTCGTCCGCGAGCTCCAGGACCGTCGGGCGGCCCTCCAGTTCGGCCAGCCAGGCCGGCGGGAGGGCCGTCTCGCCGTGTAGGGCACCCAGCAGCGCGCCCGTGAGCGCGCCCGTCACCGACGAGGGGCCGTCGTGGTTCACCGCGAGCCGCAGCCCGTGCCGTACGTCCTCGCCGACCAGGGCGCAGTAGACCGCCGCGGCCAGCTGCCCCTCGGCCCGGTCCTCGCCGGCCCCGAGAGCCGTCACCCGGTCCGCGTCCGGCGCCCCCTCCCGTACGGCGGTCAGCGCGGCCTTCAGCGCCTCGGTCACCGGCTCGTGGCCGGGGCGCACCGCGAGCTGCCCACACGCCCCGGCCACCGCCGCCTCCACCGAGCCGCCGCGGGCGAGACCGTGGACGACGACCGCGAAGGCGCCCGCCGCGAGGCCCGCCTCCGGGGCGCCGTGCGTCTGCGCCGCGCACTCCACCGCCAGCTGGCAGACGAGCTGCGGCTCCCAGCCGACGAGCAGCCCGAAGGGGGCGGAGCGGGCGAGCGCGCCGGAGTCGGCGGCGTCGGGGTTCTTGGGTCTGTCGAGGGTCCCGAGGACGTCGTCGCCGAGGCCGGTGAGGCAGGCGCGGGGCGGGTTGCGGCGGGCGTAGAGCCACTCCTCACGGGCCAGCCAGCCGTTGTCCTTGCGGCGCTCGTCCGGGCCCCAGTCGCGCTGGGTGGCCGCCCAGCGCAGATGGGCCCGGTGCACGTCGGTGGGCGGATGCCAGGCGCCCGTGTCCCGGCGGACCTGGGCCCTGATGAGGCCGTCCACGGTGAACAGGGCCATCTGGGTCGAGGCGGTGACGGCGCCGCGGCGGCCGAACGCGGGCACCGGGTCCGTGAGTCCGTCAGGTCCGTGGGCCTCGCGGAGCCCGGCGAGGGTGTGTCCGTCGGCGGGCGCGCCGAGCGCGTCGCCGAGGGCACCGCCGAGCAGACAGCCCCGCACGCGGGCCCGGAAGTCCTGCTGCTCGGCGCGGCCCCACACGGCTGCGGCTGTCGTGGCCACGACGTGCCCTCCCCCCGTAGACCGGTCTGCGCAGCACTGTAATCGACCGGGTACGCGCGTTCGGGGTGCGGAACGTTATGCGTTCGGACGCCCTTCAGGCCACGTTTGACCGCGTTGCGCCGACCCCCTTCCGTTGTGGGCGGGCTACTCCTGGGGCAGGACCGGAAGGAGTTCCGGGAGGTGGCCGTCCGAAGCGCGGGCCGTGCGCTGTCGCTCCTCCGGGACCTCGCCGTACAGCGTCGTCCGGGGCCGGGACGGACGCCCCGCCGCCTCCGCGATCGCCTCCAGGTCGCGGATCGAGCGGTACGAGCCGTAACCGGAGCCCGCCATCCGGGAGATGGTCTCCTCCATCAGCGTCCCGCCGAGGTCGTTGGCCCCCGAGCGGAGCATCTCGGCCGCGCCCTCCGTGCCCAGCTTCACCCAGCTGGTCTGGATGTGGGGGATCCAGGGGTGCAGCAGCAGACGGGCCATGGCCGTCACCGCGCGGTTGTCGCGGGCGGTCGGGCCGGGGCGGGCGATGCCGGCGAGGTAGACGGGTGCGTTGGTGTGGATGAAGGGGAGGGTCACGAACTCGGTGAAGCCTCCGGTCTCCTGCTGGATGCGGGCGAGGGTGCGGAAGTGGCCGAGCCAGTGCCGGGGCTGGTCCACGTGTCCGTACATCATGGTCGAGCTGGAGCGGATGCCCAGCTCATGGGCCGTGGTGATGACCTCGATCCACGTCGCCGTGGGCAGTTTGCCCTTGGTCAGCACCCAGCGGACCTCGTCGTCGAGGATCTCCGCCGCCGTGCCGGGGATCGAGTCGAGGCCCGCCTCCTTCGCCGCCGTGAGCCATTCACGGATGGAGAGGCCCGTGCGGGACGCGCCGTTGACGACCTCCATCGGCGAGAAGGCGTGCACGTGCATCCCGGGGACCCGTTCCTTCACCGCGCGCGCGATGTCGAAGTAGGCCGTGCCGGGCAGGTCGGGGTGGATGCCGCCCTGCATGCAGACCTCGACGGCGCCGACGTCCCAGGCCTGCTGGGCGCGGTCCGCGACCTGGTCGAGGGAGAGCGTGTACGCGTCGGCGTCGGTGCGCCGCTGGGCGAAGGCGCAGAAACGGCAGCCGGTGTAGCAGACGTTGGTGAAGTTGATGTTGCGGGTGACGATGTACGTGACCTCGTCGCCGATCACGGACCTGCGGACGTCGTCCGCGATCCGCGTGAGGGCGTCGAGCGCGGGGCCGTCCGCGTGCAGCAGGGCGAGGGCCTGGGCGTCGGTGAGCCTCGTCGGGTCGTCGGCGGCCGTGCTCAGCGCCTCGCGGACGTCGGCGTCGACGCGCTCGGGGACCATGCCGGGCGCGGCGGCCTCGCGAAGGGCCTCCCAGTCGCCGTACACGTCGTCGAAGTCCTCGCGCCGGTCGGACGTCCGGCCCTCGGTGTCGATGGTGGTGTGCAGGTCCGTGCGGCCGGTGGCGGTGAAGGCCTCGTCGGGCTCCTGCCAGGGCAGGCCACGCACGGGCGCGTCGGGGTTCGCGAGGCCGGTCTCGGGGTCGGCGAGGGCGCGGACGTGCGGGAGGAGCCGGGGGTCGAGCCAGGGCTCTCCGCGCCGGACGAACTCCGGGTACACGCAGAGGCGTTCGCGCAGCTCGAAGCCGGCGGCCCGCGACCGGGCGGCCAGCTCCTCGATCCGCGGCCAGGGGCGCTCGGGGTTGACGTGGTCGATGGTGAGCGGGGAGACGCCGCCCCAGTCGTCGATGCCGGCGGCGATCAGCCGCTCGTACTCGGAGTCGACGAGGTTCGGCGGGGCCTGGAGGCAGGCGGAGGGGCCCATGATGAGCCGGGCGACGGCGACGGTGGCGACGAGGTCGTCGAGCTCGGCGTCCGGCATCCCGCGCATCGCCGTGTCCGGCTTGGCGCGGAAGTTCTGGATGATCAGTTCCTGGATCGAGTGGTACGCGCGCGCGATCCGGCGCAGCGCGAAGAGGGACTCGGCCCGCTCCTCCAGGGTCTCCCCGATGCCGAGCAGCAGCCCCGAGGTGAAGGGGACGGAGGAGCGTCCGGCGTCCTCAAGGACCCGGAGGCGCACGGCGGGTTCCTTGTCGGGCGACCCGTAGTGGGGGCCGCCGGGTTCGCTCCACAACCGGGTGGCGGTCGTCTCCAGCATCATGCCCATGGAGGGGGCGACAGGCTTGAGGCGCTGGAAGTCGGTCCAGGACAGGACGCCGGGGTTGAGGTGGGGCAGGAGCCCCGTCTCCTCCAGGATGCGGATCGCCATGGCCCGTACGTACGCGACGGTGTCGTCGTACCCGTGGGCGTCGAGCCACTCCCGGGCCTCGGGCCAGCGGTCCTCGGGCTTGTCGCCGAGGGTGATCAGGGCTTCCTTGCAGCCCGCCTCGGCGCCGCGGCGGGCGACGTCGAGGACCTCGTCCGGCGACATGAACATCCCGTGCCCGTCCCGGCGCAGCCTGCCGGGGACGGTGACGAACGTGCAGTAGTGGCACTTGTCCCGGCAGAGCCGGGTGAGCGGTATGAAGACGCTCTTCGAGTACGTGACGACCCCCGGCCGCCCGGCCGCCTCCAGACCGGCGTCCCGCACGCGCCCCGCGGACGCCACCAGGTCCGCCAGGTCCTCCCCCCGCGCCCGCAGCAGCACGGCGGCCTCGGCGACGTCGAGCGCGACCCCGTCCCTGGCCCGCCTGAGGGCGCGGCGCATGGCGTTCTCGGTGGGCCGTCCTGCCTGGTGATCCGTCATGGACCGAGCATACGAGCGCTCCCCGGCACAGCGGTTCGGGTCCCCGCAGGAACCCGGACCCGGCCGCTCCTCAGAGGTACCGCGCGTACTCGTCCAGGACGGCCATGACCTCCGGCTCGTCGCCCGGCGGGAGCTGGAGAACGACCTCGTCGCAACCCAGTTCCTCGTAGTGGGCGAGCTTGCCGGGGCTCGGGAGGACCGCGTACGGGACGAGCCGGAGGGCCTCCGAATCACGGCCGGCCTTCTCCCAGGCCTCGCGGAGGACGGGGAGGGACTCCGTCAGGCCCCGGCCGCCGATCGGCATCCAGCCGTCGGCCTGCGCGGCGATCTGCGCGAAGAGCTTCGGGCCCGCCGCGCCGCCCAGGAGGACGCGCGGGGCGCCGCCGGCCGGCTTGGGCCAGACCTCCGAGGCGCGTACGGAGTCGCCGGACTTCCCCGCGTACGCCGTCGGTTCGGGCGCCCACAGGGCCCGCATCAGGTCCAGCCGGTCGCGGCCGAGCTCGCGGCGGGTGGCCCAGTCGACGCCGTGGTCGGCGGCCTCCTCCCGGTTCCAGCCGACGCCGACGCCCAGGGTGAACCGGCCCCCGGAGAGGTGGTCGAGGGTGGCGACCTGCTTGGCGAGCACGATCGGGTCGTGCTGGGTGATCAGGGTGATGCCGGTGCCGAGGCCGAGGCGTTCGGTGACGGCCGCGGCCTGCCCCAGGGCCACGAGCGGGTCGAGCGTCCGGGCGTACTCCCGGGGCAGCTCCCCGCCCGCCGGGTAGGGGGTCTCGCGGGAGACGGGGATGTGGGTGTGCTCGGGGAGGTAGAGCCCCGCGAAGCCGCGCTGCTCCAGCTCGCGCGCGAGCCGTACGGGGCCGATGGTCTCGTCGGTCAGGAAGATCGTGGTCGAGATCCGCATAGCGGCACGGTAGGGGGTGGGGCGCGGATTTCCGAGGGGTACGACGAGGAGTACGGCGAGAGGTACGGCCTGGGGTACGACGAGGAGGGCGGCGAGAGGTACGGCGAGGAGTACGGCGTGGGTACGGCGTGGGTACGCCGAACGGGCCGTCAGGAGCGGGTGGCGTCCACCGCCCGCTGCTCCGCCGCCAGGTCCCCGTACCCGCCGTGCTCCCAGACCCTCTCGCGGAAGCGCTGGAGCGTGAGCGGGGTGCGGTCCTCGCCGGGCACGCCCTCGAAGTGGACCGTGCCGCAGCGGTGGCAGTACCAGCCGTGCGACCAGAGCTCCTCGGCGCGGTGCCGTCCGCGCGTCAGGCGCGCGAAGGCGGTCCGGCGGCGGTGGATCACGACGGCCACGAGGACGACGGCGAGCAGTGCCGCCGCCGAGATGAAGCCGAGGTACGCGAAGTCCGGCGGGGGCTCGGCCCCGGTCGTTCCCAGCGGCTGCGAGTAGTCCGGCGTGGTCGAGCCGTCCGGTACGAGGTACACACCGCCCACGCGCGGCACCCCGTCGCCGTCCGCTCCCGCGGGCTCGTCCTCGAACCAGTGGCCGGCCTGGGCGCCGCTGATGAAGGTGGCGACCGAGACAAGGGCGGCGAAGATGCCGAGGACGACGATGCCGTACGTCGGCGGCTGCGGCACCGGCGCGAGCGCGTCGGAGAGTCCCGTCGTCACCGTCCGCGTCACGGTCCGCATGTCGCCGTCGCGGTTCCGTTCCCGGCTGGTGAGGGCGTCCCGGCCCGCGAGGTACACGGCGGGCACGGCCTGCACCCGGTCGTCGCGGTCACAGCCCGGGCAGGTGGTTCTCGTGCGGCTCATGGACCCCCCTTTTTTTCCATGGTCGCGCTGTGGGACGGGACCGTGCCCCGCGCGGTTCCCTCCGGTCCGTTCGAAAATCGCCTGCGTCCTCCCCCGCCGCCCCCTACCGTGACCGGGTGCTGAACCGAATCGAGACGTACTACGACGCCGTCCCCCGCCCCGCCGCCCGCACCGAGGACTTCGGGGCGCTGACCCTCTTCGTACGGAAGGGGCCGGGCTGGCCCTACTACGCCCGCCCGGCGCTCGGGCACGAGGGCGAGGTGTCCCCCGAGGACGTGGAGAAGGTGCGGGCCCGGCAGCGGGAGCTGGGGGTGCCCGAGGCCTTCGAGTGGGTCGCGGAGACGACCCCGGGGCTGCGGGCCGCCGTAGAGGCGACCGGCCTCACCGTGCACGAGCACCCGCTGATGGTCCTGGAGGGCGAGCCGCTCGCCGTGCCGGAGCCCGAGGACGTCACCGTACGGATGGTGGGCGCGGACGACCCCGCCCTGGAGAGCGCCGCCGCCGCCCCGTACGCCGCCTTCGGGGTGGAGCCGCAGCCCGGCAGCACCGCCCAGGTCGCGCAGCGCCTCGCGGCGGGTCTGACCCGGCTCGCCGCGGCCCTGGACGCCACCGGGAGCGCCCTCGCGGCCGGCCAGCACCAGCCCGTCGGGGGCGTCTCCGAGGTCGTCGGCGTCGGCACCGTCCCGGCGGCGCGGCGGCGGGGCCTCGGGCTCGCGGTCACGGCCGCGCTCGTCGCGGACGCCCGCGCCCACGGCACGGAGCTCGTGTTCCTCACGGCCTCGGACGCGGACGTGGCCCGGCTCTACGGCCGGCTCGGCTTCCGCACGGTGGCGACCGCCCTGATCGCCGAAGCCTGATCGTGAAGGTCTGAGGGCGGAGGTCCGATCGCGAAGGTCCGATCGCGGAGGTCTGAAAAAGAATCTCGGAAAACTTCTCCGGTCGTGTCACATCCTCGGCGCGCGGTCCGTCAGTGCAGTGAAAGCGACGCACGAACGACACCGAGACACGCTGAGGAGCCGTCACCATGGCGCACACGCCCCAGGCCCGCATGACCAACCCCGCCTACGTCCTGGCCGACGCCGGTCCGGCGATCCAGAACCTGCTCAAGGCCACCCGTCAGGGCGGGGTCGACGAGTCGATCCTGGAGCTGGTGCACCTGCGGGCCAGCCAGATCAACAACTGCGGCTTCTGCGTCGACTACGGCGCCAAGAGCGCCAGGAAGAGCGGCGTCAGCGACGAGAAGCTGTTCGCGGTCGCGGCCTGGCGCGAGGCGCCGTACTTCTCCGACGAGGAGCGGGCGGCCCTCGCGCTCGCCGAGGCCGCGACCCGGCTCGCCGACGTCTCGGACGCGGTGCCGGACGAGGTGTGGGACGCCGCCGCCGACCACTTCGACGAGAAGCAGCTCGCCGCGATCGTGCTGATGGTCGCCGTCACCAACCTGTTCAACCGGCTCAACGTCACCGTCCGGCAGCCGGCGGGTGCGGGGTTCTGACCCCCGGCTCGACGTCCTTCGCACGGCCCGGGCGCAGCACCCGGTTCGCTTCCCGATACCCGTACGCATCCCGAGGAGCCCTCCATGTCCGCACGCATGCCCAACCCCGCCACCGTCCTGCCCGAGGCCATGCCGGCGGTCCTCCAGCTCGTCAAGGCGGTCCAGTCGGGCGGTGACGTGCCCGCCACCACCCTCGACCTGGTCCACCTCCGGGCGAGCCAGATCAACGGCTGCGGGTACTGCGTGGTCGGCGGGGCCCTGAAGTCGCAGAAGGAGGGCGAGACGGACGAGCGGCTGCACGCCGTCGCGGCCTGGCGGGAGACGCCGTACTTCACGGAGGAGGAGCGGGCGGCGCTGGCCCTCGCCGAGTACGCGACCCGGCTCGCGGACCGCCCGGACGCCGTGCCGGACGCGGTGTGGGACGAGGCGGCCCGGCACTACGACGAGAAGCAGCTGGCCCAGATCGTGCTGTGGCTCGGGCTCACCAACCTCTTCAACCGGATCAACGCGACGACCCGGCAGCCGGCCGGCGCGACCTGGTAGCCGTCGCGGCGGCCGGCCCGCGGCCGTCGCCGGATCCGCACCGGGGCCGGCCCGCCCGTGCCGGGCCGGTCGTAACCGGATCCGCGTCGTCCGCGTTGGAGCGGGCATGAAGAGGATCCTCACCGCAGCCGCCCTGACCGTCTTCGCCGCCGCCGGTGCCGCCGGCGCGGCCGCCGGGACCGCGGCCGCCGACACCGGCGGCCTGAACCTTCCCTCGGTCGTCCCGCTCAGCGGCGTCCTGACCCCCAAGGCGAAGCCGGCCGGCACGCCCGACCTGCCGCCCGCCAACACGGCGGTGGAGCACCTGCTGCCCGGGCACCACTGACCGGCCGGTACGGAGAACGACGAAGGAGGCGGGCCCCCCACGGGCCCGCCTCCTTCGCGCTTCCGGACGCCTCGGGAGGGCGTCAGTCCGCGACCACCAGCGCCGGGGTCTCCTTCGTGAGGACCTCGCCGCGGAAGAACGCGGGGCTCCTGCGCTGCATGACCAGCATGATCACCACGCCGAGGAGCAGCAGGCCGACGCCGATCACGAAGACCGAGCCGACGCCGAGGACCGAGGAGCCGGAGCCGTAGGCCGGGTCCCACATGTCGTAGAGCGTCTTGCCGAAGACGGCGGTGAGCATCAGGCCGCCGAGGAGCGGGATCACGCCCTTGAAGGCGAGGTCGCGGGCGGAGGCGAAGAGCTCCTTGCGGAAGAACCAGACGCAGGCGAAGGCCGTCAGCGCGTAGTAGAAGCAGATCATCAGGCCGAGCGCGTAGATGGTGTCGACCAGGACGTTCTCGCTGACCAGGGTCATCACGGTGTAGAAGACGCCGGTGGCGACGCCGGCCACGATCGTGGCCTTGCCGGGGACCTTGAAGACGGGGTGGACCCGGGCGAAGGACGGCGGCAGCGCCTCGTAGCTGGACATGGCGAGGACCGTGCGGGCGACCGGGATGAAGGTGGTCTGCAGGCTCGCGGCGGCGGAGGCGAGGACGGCGACGAAGAGCGCGATGCCGAGGACGGGGCCCATGACGGGGCCCGCGAGGGCGGCGAAGACGTTGTCGGAGGTCTCCGGGTTGGCGAGGCCGAGGCCCTTGTCGCCGGAGCCGACGACCATCTGGGCGGCGACGCCGGTGGCCAGGTAGGAGCCGACCAGGACGACCATCGAGATGAGCGCGGCGCGGCCCGGGGTCCTGTCGCTGTCGGTGGTCTCCTCGTTGGCCGTGAGGCAGGTGTCCCAGCCCCAGTACATGAAGATCGACAGCGAGAGTCCGGCGGTGAAGGCCGCGAAGGAGCCGACGGAGAAGGGGTTCAGCCAGGACCAGGAGAAGCTCGCCCCGGTCGGGAAGTCGACCGAGCCGGCCTTGGAGAAGGCCATGACGACGAAGACCGCGAGGACGGCCAGCTGGAGGCCGACGAGGGTGTACTGCACGCCCTTGGTGGCGGTCATGCCCCGGTAGCTGATCGCGGTCGCGGCGGCGATCAGGGTGAGGCAGGTGAGGATGTGGACGGCCTTGTTGTCGTCCAGGGCGGCGATCGAGGGGTTGCCCGTGATCTCTCCGGCGAGCAGCCAGAAGTACGAGGTCGCGACGCCGGCCAGGTTGGACAGCACGATGATCGTCGCGATGACCAGGCCCCAGCCGCACATCCAGCCGACCTTGGGGCCGAAGGCCTTCACGGTCCAGGTGAAGGAGGTGCCGCAGTCCGGCATGCGCTTGTTGAGCTCGCGGTACGCGAACGCGACGAGCAGCATCGGCAGGAAGCCCGCGAGGAAGACGGCGGGCATCTGCAGTCCGACCTCGCCGGCGGTGGAGCCGAGCGTGGAGGTCAGGCAGTAGACGGGGGCGACGGTCGAGATGCCGATGACGGCGCTGCCGAGGAGGCCCACGGAGTTGCCGCCGAGGCCCTTGGTGCGCACGCCGGGGGTGCCGTCCGGGGCGTCGGCGCCCCCTACCGTCTCTCCGGCCTGCGGCCGCACGTCCACCTGAGTCATGAACTCGACGTTAAATGCTGCGGTTTCCATATCCGGAGGGTCGGACTCCGCTCGATTGATCGATCATCGCCTTGCATTGTCGGGGTCGAATCGGACACTCGCCATTGATTGAAAGATCGACCAACCGCGCGGGCCGACCAACCGGTAGGTCCGGCGGCGAGTGTCCGATATGCGGGAACCGCAGCAGTGCCCCAAATGTCCGTTTCAAAATTTTCCCGAGAATTTTTCGAGACGGTTCTCCCCCGGTCACCCGCCGACCCTCACCCCGGTCACCCGCCTGCCCTCACCCCGGCCAGACGACCGCCTGCAGCTCGCTGTACGCGTGCAGCGCGTACGAGCCCACGTCCCGCCCGACACCGCTCTTCTTGAAGCCTCCGAACGGCGCCTCCATGTTCCGGCCGATCGTGTTCACGCCCACCCCGCCGGCCCGCAGCCGGGCCGCGACACGGAACGCGCGGGCCACGTCGCCCGACCACACGTAGTCGATCAGCCCGTAGTCGCTGTCGTTGGCGAGCGCGATCCCCTCCTCCTCGTCGTCGAAGGGGACGACCACGACGACCGGGCCGAAGATCTCCTCCCGCACCACCCGCATCCCGTTGGTGCAGTCGACCAGCAGCGTCGGGGCCACGTAGAAGCCCCGGGCGAAGTCCGGACGCTCGCCGCCCGCGACGACCCGCGCCCCTTCCTTCCTCCCGAGCTCCACGTACGACTCCACCCGGTCGCGGTGCGCCGCCGAGATCACCGGGCCGACCACCGTCCCCTTCTCCGCCGGATCCCCCACCTTCATGAAGGCGAGGTAGCCGGTCAGCTTCTCGATCAGCCGCTCGTGGATCCCGCGCTGGGCGAGGACCCGGGTCGGGGCGGTGCAGATCTGCCCGCTGTAGAAGGCGAAGGTCGTCCCGATCCCCATCACCGCCGAGTCCAGGTCGGCGTCGTCGAAGACGAGCGCGGCCCCCTTCCCGCCCAGCTCCATCAGCTGCCGCTTGAGCGAGCGGCCGCAGACCTCGCCGATCGCCTGCCCGACGGCCGTGGAGCCGGTGAAGGAGACCATGTCGACGTCCGGGGAGTCGACGGCGGCCTCGCCGACCGCCCGCGCGGAGCCGGTGACGACGTTCACCACGCCGGCCGGGACGCCGGCCTCCTCCAGGGCCCGGGTCATCGCGTAGACGGAGAGCGGGTCCTGCGGGGCGGGCTTCACCACGACCGTGTTGCCCATCGCCAGCGCGGGGGCGATCTTGCCGGCCGGGTTGGCCCAGGGGTTGTTGTACGAGGTGATGCAGGTGACGACACCGACCGGGCGCCGCACCGCCACCGCGCCGAACACCCCGGCCCTCCCCATCGGACCGGCCTCGTTGATCTGCGGGGGCAGCGCCTGCTCGACCGGCTCCATCGCCCCGCGCGCGTACCGGCGGAACCGGGAGGCGCCGACGGCGACCTGCATCCCGCGCGCGGTGCCGGTGGTGGCGCCGGTCTCGGCCCGGGCGAGGAGCGTGTTCGCCTCGGCGTCCCGGTCCATCAGGTCCGCGGCCCGGTCGAGGATCGCCGCCCGCTCCTCCGGTCTCGTGCGGGACCAGGTCGCGAAGGCCTCGCGGGCGGCGGCGGCCGCCTCGTACACCTGCTGTCTGCTCGCCTCCGGCGCGAGCCCGACGACCTCCTCGCTCGCCGGGTCGATCACCTCGTAGTGGCCGCCGTCGGGCTCGACCCACTCTCCCCCTATATAGAGGCGCTCGATCCGGGTCATCGCGTGCTCACCGTCCTCGTGTCACGGCCCGAGCGCAGCACCTTTCCGGGGATCGCGCCGGTCACCCGGTCGTCCCGTACCGTCTCCACGCCGTTGACCCGCACCGACACGATCCCGACCGCCCGCGAGTCGAGGCGCGGGCTGTCCCCCGGCAGGTCGTGCACCAGGGTCGCCGGGCCGGCGTCGATCCGCTCCGGGTCGAAGAGGACCAGGTCCGCGTGGAAGCCCTCCGCGATCCGGCCCCGCTCCCGGAGCCCGAAGAGCCGGGCCGGGTCGTCGCTCAGCATCTTCACCGCCCGCTCCAGCGGAACCAGCTTCCGGCCGCGCAGACAGTCGCCGAGGAAGCGGGTCGTGTACGGGGCGCCGCACATCCGGTCCAGGTGCGCGCCCGCGTCCGAGCCGCCGAGCAGCACGTCCTCGTGCTCCCAGGTCTCCCGGCGCAGGGCCCAGGAGGCCGGGTCGTTGTCGCTGGGCATCGGCCACAGCACGGTCCTCAGGTCGTCGTTGGCGCAGATCTCGACGAGGGCCTGGAAGGGGTCCTGGCCGCGCTCGGCCGCGATGTCCCGCACGACCCGCCCGGTGAGGCCCTCGTTCTCCCTGCTGTACGTGTCCCCTATGACGTACCGGCCGAAGTGCGCGAGCCGCCGGAAGACCCCGGCCTCCTTCGAGTCCGCGCGCCGCAGCATCTCGGCGCGCACCTCCGGGTCGCGGAGCTTCGCGATCCGCTCGGGGAGGGGGAGTCCGAGGATCTCCCCCCACCCGGGGATGAGGTTGAGCGCGCAGAAGGTGCCGAGGGACATGTTCATGGGCGTGAGGATCGGCATGGTCAGGGCGACGATCCGGCCGCCGGACTTCCGGGCCCGCTCGGAGGCGGTGAGCTGACGCGGGACGCGCTCGGGGACGGCGGCGTCGATGGTGAGGACGTTCCAGTTGAGGGGCCGCCCGGCGGCGGCGGTCATCTCGACGAACAGCTCGATCTCGTCGTCGGAGAACTGGTCCAGGCACCCGGCGAGGATCGCCTCGATCTGCGTCCCCTCGTGCTCGCCGACGGCCTTCGACAGGGCGATCAGCTCGGCGGGCGCGGCGTGCCGGGAGGCGACGGGGGCGCCGTCGCCGTCCGAGTGGGTCGAGGACTGGGTGGTGGAGAGCCCCCAGGCGCCGGCGTCCATGGCCTCCTTGAGGAGGGCCACCATCCGCGCGAGCTGTTCGGGGGTGGGCTGCCCGCCGACCGCGTCCGCGCCCATCACGTACCGGCGCAGGGCGCAGTGGCCGACCATGAAGCCGGCATTGACGGCGATCCGTCCTTCGAGGGCGTCGAGGTACTCGGCGAAGGACGACCAGCTCCAGTCGACGCCCTCCTCCAGGGCCTTGAGGGCCATGCCCTCGACCTTCGACATCATCCGGCGCGTGTAGTCGGCGTCCTCGGGGCGGTCGGGGTGGAGCGGCGCGAGGGTGAAGCCGCAGTTGCCGCCGGCGACGGTGGTGACGCCGTGGTTCATGGACGGGGTGGCGTACGGGTCCCAGAAGAGCTGGGCGTCGTAGTGGGTGTGCGGGTCGACGAAACCGGGGGCGAGGACGAGGCCGGTGGCGTCCTCGGTGGTGCGCGCCGTGGCCCCCTGCCCGGGGAAGACGATCCGGCCGTCACGTATGCCGACGTCGGCGACGCGGGCGGGGGCGCCGGTGCCGTCCACGACGGTGGCGCCCTTGATCAGGTGGTCGAGCATGACGGTTCCTTTCTGCGTGTGGACGCGGGTGTGCCCCGGACCGGGGCCGCCGCGGAACGGCCTCCGGCCGGGGCCGGTACGGGGCGGCGATCCGGGAAGACACCACCCCGCGCTTCTGGACCTCCCCGTTGCGCGCGCGCCCACCGGGGCGGTGCCCACCCCGCACCCCGTTGTGGGCAGTCGCTTCCGCCGGGGCGGCGCCCCCGCCCACCCCCGTTGTGGGCAACTGTTCCGCTGGGGCGGAACGGGTGGGCACAACGGACGGCGCCCCTTGCCGGGCCTGGGCTCCTGCGCCCTGACCCGCACCGGCAGGTACGGCACACACGTGGTGCGGGTCCAGGCGCGGAACGCGGAGGCGCCGCTCAGGGCGCCGTCCCGTGTGCCCACCCGTCCCGCCCCAGCGGGACGACTGCCCACACGGGCGGGGCGGCGCCCACACGGGCGGGACGTGCGTCAGGTGCCTGCGGACTGCCGCATGCGGGTCGTGCGGTGGATCGGGTCCGTGTCGATCTTCGGGATCACGTGCTCCCCGATCAGCTTGATCGAGTTCATCGTGTCCTCGTAGGAGATGCCGATGGGAAGACCGAAGGACAGCTGGTCGGCGCCCGCCTGCTCCCAGCGCTTGCACTGCGCGAGGACCTCGCTCGGGTCGCCGCAGATCATCAGTTCCTCCTGGATGAGGAGTTCGATGATCTCGGCCGAATACTCGGGGAGGAGTTCGGGCCACTCGGGGATGCCCTCGGGGCGGGGGAAGGTGTCGTGGTAGCGGAACAACAGGGACTGGAGGTAGTTCAGTCCGCCGCCCACCGCGATCTCGACCGCCTTCTCGTGCGTCTCGGCGCAGATCGCCGTCGACGTCACCATGACGTTGTCGTTGACGAAGTCGCCGACCGCGCGCGCCTCCTTGATCGCGTTCTTGTAGGACTCGACGACCCACTCCATGTCGGAGACCTTCTGGACGCTGAAGCCGAGGACGCCGAGGCCCATCCTCCCGGCCATGGCGTACGAGGAGGGGGAGCCGGCCGCGTACCACATGGCGGGGTGGGACTTCCCGTACGGCTTGGGGAGGACCTTGCGGGGCGGCAGCGACCAGTGCTTGCCCTGGAAGCCGGCGTACTCGTCCTGGAGCCACATCTTGGGGAACTCGGCGATGGTCTCCTCCCAGATCTCCTTCGTGTGGTTCATGTCGGTGATGCCCGGCATGAACCCGAGGATCTCGTGGGAGCCCGCCCCGCGCCCGGAGCCGAACTCGAAGCGTCCGCCGGAGAGGTGGTCGAGCATCGCCACCTTCTCGGCGACCTTGACCGGGTGGTTGACGGGGGCGAGGGGGTTGAAGATGCCGGAGCCGAGGTGGATCCGTTCCGTCGCGTGGGCGAGGTAGCCCAGGTAGACGTCGTTGGCGGAGAGGTGCGAGTACTCCTCCAGGAAGTGGTGCTCGGAGGCCCAGGCGTACTTGAAGCCGGACCTGTCGGCCTGGATGACGTACTCGGTCTCCTCCATGAGGGCCTTGTGCTCGGCTTCGGGATCGGTCTCGGCGCGCTTGCCGACGTATCCCTGTACGAAGATCCCGAATTCCAAGGGGGTTCACCGTCCTCATCATTTCTGACGATGCGTCAGATTCCTTGATGTGCCCGACTCTCGCACCGGGGCGCAGGTGCGTCAATACCTGACGAGACGTCAGAAGAGACTGACGCCCGCCAGCCAGCCGCCGTCGATCACGAACGGCTGGCCCGTGATGTACGCCGAGTCCGCCCCGGTCAGGAAGAGCGCCAGGGCCGCCACCTCCTCCGGCCGGCCGATCCGCCCGAGCGGCACGAGCTTGCGGTACAGCTCGGCCGTGGCCGCCGGGTCCACGCCCTCCGGGTTGCTCATCGCGGTGTCGATCGCGCCGGGGCAGACGGCGTTCACCCGGATGCCCTTCGCGGCCAGCTCCAGGGCCGCGACCCTGGTGAGCCCCAGGACGGCGTGCTTCGTCGCCGCGTAGGCGCCGACCCCGGCCATGCCGGTGAGCCCCGTGTACGAGGCGGTGTTGACGATCGTCCCGCCGCCGGCCGCCGCGATCTCCGGCGCGACCGTGCGGATGCCCAGGAAGCAGCCGGTCTGGTTGACCGAGACGATCGCCCGGAACTCGTCGAGCGGGGTCGACACCAGCTCGTTGAAGCGGAGGATGCCCGCGTTGTTGACGAGCCCGTCGATCTTCCCGAAGTGCTCCTTGGCCGCCGCCACGGCCGCCGTCCAGTCGCCCTCGCTCGTCACGTCCAGGTGGACGTACGCGGCCCGGCCCTCCCCCAGCTCCTTGGCCAGCGCCTCGCCCGCGTCGTCCAGGACGTCCCCGAGGACCACCCTCGCGCCCTCGGCGGCGAACAGCCGCGCCTCCTGCTCGCCCTGCCCGCGCGCCGCCCCGGTGACGAGGACGACCCGCCCGTCGAGCTTTCCCATGTCCGCACTCCCTAGAGGTCTACAGGTGGGGGGCGACCTCCGTGCCGAAGGCCGCGATCTGGTCGATGAGTTCGGTACGGCTCCGGGTGCGGAACCGGACCTGTATCTGGTGCACGCCCATCTCCCCGTAGGCGCGCAGGGAGGCGGCGAGCTCCTCCGGCCGGCCGCTCAGGGTGCGCCGGCCGACCTCCCAGCCGGGCGTGCCGACGTACAGCGCCTCGGTGATCGCGCCGACGGTGATCGGCTCCGCGATCCCGGCCTCCGCGCGGAGCCGCAGCAGCTTCCGGATCTGCCCGGCGAGCTTCTCGCGCGGGTCGCCCTGCGGCAGCCAGCCGTCGCCCTTGAGCGCGGCCCGGCGCACGGCGGCCGGCGAGGAGCCGCCCACCCAGAGCGGGACCCGCTCCTGCGCGGGCCGGGGCAGCTGCCCCAGGTCCTTGAAGGCGAACCGCTCCCCCGCGTGCTCCGGGTACTCCTCGGGCCCGAGGGCCGCCCGCAGCGCGTCGACCGTCTCGTCGAGCACGGCGCCCCGGCGGCCGAAGTCCACGCCGAGCGCCTCGAACTCCTCCTGGACGTGCCCGGCGCCGACCCCGAGGACCAGGCGGCCGCCGGAGAGGTGGTCGAGCGTCGCGTACGCCTTGGCCGTGACGAGCGGGTGGCGCAGGCCGACGACGGCGACGTGCGAGAGGAGCCGGACGCGCTCGGTGGCCGCGGCGAGGAAGGAGAGCGTGGCCACCGGGTCGTACCAGACGGTGCTCATCGCCCCGGCGAGGCGGCGCGGGACGGCCACGTGGTCGCAGCTCGCGAGGTAGTCGAAGCCGTGCGCCTCGGCGGCCCGGGCGACGGCGAGCAGGTCCGCCGGACCCGCGGCCGCCTCCCAGGGTTCGGCGTAGAGGGTGCTCTGCGACTGGACCGGCAGCTGCATGCCGTAGACCACCATGGAAGACCCCCTTGCGCCCCGGGCACACGGCCCGTATCTGACGGATCGTCACTTCAGCGAGCAGGCCCATGCTCGTACCTGACGATCCATCAGGCAAGGGGTAGGGGGATCCGGGACTTCGGGCCGAATCGGGCCGGGCCGTGAAGCGCGCCGCCCGTCCGATGGCCCCGACATGCCCCCGCCCGGGCAGCGGAGCTGCCCGGGCGGGGAACGGTCTTCGTCCTTCTTCGTACTCCGGTGGGTCAGGTGCTGTCCGCCGCGCCGGTCGTCCTCGCGTGGCGCACCAGGGCCGAACCGGCCAGACAGACGATGCCCACGGCGCTCAGGAGTGCCAGCGCCTTGGCCCAGGCGAAGGTGGTGCCGAGACTGCTGCCCAGCAGGTCGACGGTGCGCGCGCTCGCGACTCCGTGGAGCGCGATGACGACGACGGCGAGACCCGCGGCGGCGGCCCAGACGATCAGGGTGTCCCGGGCCGCGAGCCACACCGCGCACGCCAGGCAGAGCACGGTGACGACCGCGGACAGCGCCTCCGCGTCGCCGCCCGAGCGCAGGCCCGCGAGGTCCACCGGCAGATGGATGAGGCCGCAGGCGAAGAGCGCGAGCGCCGCGGGCCAGCGCAGCACCGACCGCAGTGCGGGCGAGGCCTTGTGGCTGCCGGGACCCGAGGCCAGCGCGCCGTCCAGGCCGGACTTCCGCCCCTTGGCGGCGCCCCGGCCGCGCTTCGGGGCGGGGGCGGCCGGCACGGCTCCCCCGCCGGCGCGCGCGTGCTCCTCCTCCTTGCCGGGTCCGGCCTGCCGCGCCCCGCCGTCCTCGCCCGCGACGGTCTGCCAGTCGCTGCTGTCGGCGCCGAGGATGCCGACGAGCCGGACCACGTCCTCGACCGGCCGGCCCACCGCCGCGGCGCGCAGGGTGGTCTCGGCCTGGTGGAGGTCGTACCCGGACGCGTTCAGCAGCGCGAGCAGCTGACGCACTTCGTCCAGCGGGCGGGTGACGGCCGCCGCGCGGAGCGCCACGTCCGCGGGACTGGAGAGTTCGCCGGTCTCCTGGAGGCGGGCCACCAGCGCGGCGACCTCCGCCACCGGCCGCTCGGTCGCCGCCGTCCGCAGAAGCGTGTGAACCGCTTCGTCACCGGTTTCGTCGTGGGCCGCCGCCGGCTCGGGAGCCGCGTGCGACTGCGGGCCTGCCGGGGCCTCCGAGGCGGCCGGGGGCTCGGGCTCGGTCGAGGTTTCCGGCTCGGCCGGGGTTTCCAGCTCCGCCGGGGACTCCGACACGGCCTGCGGCTCCGGGCCTGCCGGGCCGGACGGGAACTCCGGCTCGGCCGACAGCTCAGAAGCGGTCAGGGCCTCCGGGCCGGCCGGGGACTCTGAAGCGGTCCGCGTCTCCGGGGAGGCCGAGGACGCCGAGGCCGTCGAAGACTTCGGGGCTGCCGAGGACTCCGGGGAGGCCGAAGACTTCGGGGCTGCCGAGGACTCCGGGGCTGCCGGAGGCTTCGGGGCTGCCGAGGGTTTCATATCGGCCGGGAGCTTCAGACCCGCCGCGGACTCCAGCCGCGGCGGGGACTCCAGCCCCGCCGGGGACTTCAGACCCGCCGCGGGCTGCAGCCGCGCCGCGGACTTCAGACCCGCCGCGGACTCCAGCCGCGCCGCGGACTCCAGACCGGCCAGAAGCTCCGAGGCGGTCGGGGACTCCACGGCGGCCCGGGACTCCATGGCGACCGGGGGGTCCGGTTCGGCCGGGGACTCCGGTTCGGCCGGGAGCGGCGTCGCCGCCGGGGCCGCCGATCCGACCGGAACCGTCGGTACGACCGGAACCGTCGGTACGGCGGGGGGCGTCGTCGGTCGATCGGGGTAGGGGGGCGCGCCGAGCGCCGGGGACGAGGAGACAAGCGACTGGCGGGACGGACCCGGGCGAGGCTCTGTGGTCGGTTCTATGTCGTCGTCCGCCGGTTGGATGTGCGGGAGGTCGGGGGTCATGTCACAGGCTCCGTTCGTGAACATTCCGAGGGGACGTCCACCGTGGCTGTCTCGTGATGTGCAAGAAACGCACACTTGACTACTATTTGTGCGCCAGTCCATGACATGCCGCCATCAGAGGGCGGCCTTGTTGGGCCGATGGGGCGACAAGCGGCCCGAACCAGGGCGTACGGCAGGGCGAACGGCGAGGCACACACGGATGCGGCCGGGCCCTCGGGAGAGGTCCCGGCCGCATCCGTGGGGCAGGCCCTACGGCCGCCAGAGACCGTCCGGCGTCAGCCCGAGGAGCCCGATCGCGTTGCCGCGGACGATCCGCTCGACGACGTCCGCCGGCAGGTGGCCCATCTGCGCCTCGCCGACCTCCTTCGACCTGGGCCAGGTGGAGTCCGAGTGCGGGTAGTCGGTCTCGTACAGGACGTTCCCCGCCCCGATCGCGTCGAGGTTGCGGAGCCCGAAGGCGTCGTCGAAGAAGCAGCCGAAGACGTGGTCCGCGAAGAGCTCGGAGGGCGGGCGGGTGACCTTGTCGGCGACGCCGCCCCAGGCGCGGTTCTCCTCCCAGACGACGTCGGCGCGCTCCAGGATGTACGGGATCCAGCCGATCTGCCCCTCCGCGTACATGATCCGCAGGTTCGGGAAGCGCTCGAACTTGCCGCTCATCAGCCAGTCGACCATCGAGAAGCAGCAGTTCGCGAAGGTGATGGTGGAGCCGACGGCCGGCGGCGCGTCGGGGGAGGTCGACGGCATCCGGCTGGAGGAGCCGATGTGCATCGCGATGACCGTGCCGGTCTCGTCGCACGCCCGGAAGAAGGGGTCCCAGTGGTCCGTGTGGACCGAGGGGAGGCCGAGGTGCGGCGGGATCTCGGAGAAGGCGACGGCCCGGACCCCGCGCGCGGCGTTGCGGCGGACCTCGGCGGCGGCGAGCTCGGGGTCCCAGAGCGGGATGAGGGTGAGGGGGATCAGCCGCCCGTGCGCCTCGGGCCCGCACCACTCCTCGACCATCCAGTCGTTGTAGGCGCGGACGCAGAGCAGCCCGAGCTCGCGGTCGCTCGCCTCGGTGAAGGTCTGCCCGCAGAAGCGGGGGAAGGTGGGGAAGCAGAGCGCGGACTGGACGTGGTTGACGTCCATGTCGGCGAGCCGGTCGGGCACGGAGTGGGAGCCGGGCCGCATCTGCTCGTACGTGATGACTTCGAGGCGTATCTCGTCCCGGTCGTAGCCGACGGCGGTGTCGAGCCGGGTGAGGGGCCGGTGCAGGTCCTCGTACACCCACCAGTCGCCGATCGGGCCGTCGTCCCCCTGGGCGCCCATGACCGGGGCGAACTTGCCGCCGAGGAAGGTCATTTCCCTGAGCGGGGCGCGGACGATCCGGGGTCCGGTGTCGTGGTACCGGGACGGGAGCCGGTCCCGCCAGACGTGCGGGGGCTCCACGGTGTGGTCGTCCACCGAGATGATCTTCGGGAAGGTCTCCATGGCTTTCACGGTAGCGCTGATCTGACGGTCCGTCAGCTACCGGGGGCCGGAACGACGGGGTTGCCGGCGCGCAACGGCTTCGCAACGACCGCCCCGATGCTGACGGACTCCCTCCGGACAAGGCAGACTGTCCTGGGCGAAACCAGCGGCAGCGGCAGGGGGAGCGATGGACCGTGAGAACGGGCCGCGAGTTCCGGCACAGCGGGCTCCGAAGCCGGGACCGGCAGCCCCGGTGGGCGAAGTGACGGCTGCCGACGGGACCACGGACACCGGCGTGCGCCCGGTCACGGGCGCGGGCGCGAGTGGGGACTCCCCCGGCTCGCTCCGCTTCGGCGTGCTCGGTCCCGTCCGCGCCTGGCGCGACGGCGAACCCGTCCCCACCGGCTCCCCGCAGCAGCGCGCCCTGCTCGCCGCGCTGCTCCTGCGCGGCGGCCGCACCGCCACCGCGCACGAGCTGATCGACGCGCTCTGGGGCGAGGAACCCCCCTCCCAGGCGCTCGCCGCTGTCCGTACGTACGCCTCCCGGCTCCGCAAGGCCCTCGACCCGAAGGTCCTGGTCAGCGAGTCCGGCGGGTACGCCCTGCGGACGACCGCGCTCGACGTGACCGAGGCCCAGGAGCTGGCCGCCGAGGCGGACAGGCTCCGCGCGGCCGGGGACCGGGCGGCCGCCCGGGCACGGCTCGCCGAGGCGCTCGACCTGTGGGACGGCGAGGTGCTGGCCTCCGTACCCGGCCCGTACGCCGAGACCCAGCGGACCCGCCTGGAGGAGTGGCGGCTCACCCTCCTCGAAACCCGCCTGGACATCGACCTGGAGGTCGGCGCGCACGCGGAGGCCGTCTCCGAGCTGACCGCGCTCACCGCCGCGCACCCCCTGCGGGAGCGCCTGCGCGAACTCCTCATGCTCGCGCTCTACCGCAGCGGCCGGCAGGCGGAAGCCCTCGCGGTGTACGCGGACACCCGCCGGCTCCTCGCCGACGAACTGGGCGTCGACCCGACCCCCGAGCTGTCCCGGCTCCAGCAGCGCATCCTCCAGGCCGACGCCGAGCTCGCCCGCCCGGTGGAGGAGCCGGCCCCGGCCGCCGCCCCCGTGGCCCGGCCCGCCCAGCTGCCCGCCACCGTCCCCGACTTCACGGGCCGCTCGTCCTTCGTACGGGAACTGGGCACGCGGCTCGCCACCGCCGAGGGCTCCGTCATGGCGGTCTCGGCGCTCGCGGGCATCGGCGGCGTCGGCAAGACCACGCTCGCCGTGCACGTCGCCCACGAGGCCCGGCCGCACTTCCCCGACGGCCAGCTGTACGTCGACCTCCAAGGCGCCGGCTCGCGGGCGGCGGCACCGGAAACGGTCCTCGGCTCGTTCCTCCGGGCCCTGGGCACCCCCGACTCGGCCATCCCGGACTCGCTCGACGACCGGGCGGCGCTGTACCGCTCGACGCTCGACGGCCGCCGGGTCCTGGTCCTCCTGGACAACGCCCGTGACGCGGCCCAGATCCGCCCGCTCCTCCCCGGCACAGCGGGCTGCGCGGCCCTGGTCACGAGCCGCATCCGGATGGTCGACCTGGCGGGGGCGCACCTGGTGGACCTGGACGTGATGTCGCCGGAGGAGGCGCTCCAGCTGTTCACTCGCATCGTCGGCGAGGAGCGGGTCCGAGCCGAACGCGAGGCGGCCCTGGACGTGGTCGCGGCCTGCGGCTTCCTCCCGCTCGCGATCCGCATCGCCGCGTCCCGCCTGGCGGCGCGCCGGACGTGGACGGTCTCGGTCCTGGCGGCGAAGCTGGCGGACGAGCGGCGGCGCCTGGACGAACTCCAGGCGGGCGACCTGGCCGTCAAGGCGACCTTCGAACTCGGCTACGGCCAGCTGGAGCCGGCCCAGGCGAGGGCCTTCCGCCTCCTGGGCCTCGCGGACGGCCCGGACATCTCCCTGGCGGCAGCGGCGGCGGTCCTGGACCTCCCCCTGTGGGACACGGAGGACCTCCTCGAAGCCCTCGTCGACACGTCCCTGCTGGAATCGGCGGCGCCGGGCCGCTACCGCTACCACGATCTGGTCCGGCTCTACGCGCGTGCGTGCGCGGACCGCGACGAACAGCCCCCGTCGGAGAAGGAGGCGGCGCTCTCCCGCCTCCTGGACTTCTACCTCTCGACGGCGGCGAGGGTGTACGCGATCGAGCGCCCGGGCGACCGCCTGGTCGACCACCTGGAACCCACGTCCTACGAAGGCCTCACCTTCACGGACCGCCACGAGGCCCAGGACTGGCTCTACGCGGAGGCCAACTGCCTCCTGGCGTGCGTCCGCCAGTCCGCGTCGTCCCCGACGACCCTGCGGCGGGGGGTGGACCTGCTGTGGGCGTCGCTGGACCTCGGCGAGTCCGGGGCGAACTCCAAGGAATTCGAGGCGACGGGCGTCGTCGTACGCAATGCGGCCCGAACCCATGCGGACGCCAGGGCCGAGGGCCGTGCGCTCATGGTCCTCGCGGGCGTCCACCACACTGCGGGCCGCTTCGAGGAGGCGGACCACGACGCCGAACTCGCCCTGGCACGCGCGGACCTGGCCGGCGATCCGGTACCGGCCTGCTGGTCCGCCAACGCCCGGGGCATCATCGCGCTGTACCAGAACCGATTCACGGAGGGCGAGCAGTACCTCACCGAGGCGATCGAGCGGTTCCGCGGCATCGGGGACGAACCCGGGGAGGCCAGCGCGCTCTGCAATCTCTCGCGCATCCACCTGGCGACGGGCCGTACATCGAGCGCCATAGCGCTCGCCCGGCAGGGTACGGACATATACGACGCGATGGGACACGCGCTCCGGGGGGCGAACGGACGGTACGCCCTCGGCCTCGCCCTCACCCAGGACAACCGGCTCACCACCGCGAGCGAACGACTCCGTGAGGCGCTGGCCGTCTTCTCCGACAGTCGGCAGCGGCTGTGGGAGGGCATGACCCTCTTCCGGCTGTCCGAAGTGGACATCGCCGCCCGCAGGCACGCCCAGGCGGCGTCGAACGCCGAGATGGCCCTCACAGTGCTGCGGGGCATCGGAGGAGAGTGGCGGCGGGGCAACGTCCTCACCGTCCTGGGACGAGCCCTGTTCGGCCTCGGACAGACCGGTCGTGCGCTCGTCTGCTGGCAGGAGGCACTCGGCATCTTCGACGAACTCGGCGCCCCGGAAGCCGAAGAGGTCCGTGCGCTGCTGACCCCTGCGACCGCCGCATAGACCCGCGCGGCCAGTGCGTTCATCGTTCGTTTATCGCCGTCCGGCATGCTTCTCTGCATGACGATCCGCCGTGTCGGGGGGCAGACGGGTCGCCGATGAGGGCCGCAGCCTCCGAGTACTAGGGTGATCGGCCCCGGAGATTCGTCCAGTCGTCCACGGGGGAACGGCTGGGCGAATCTCCTCAGATCTCGGACATCACACGCAGGAGTTGACGAGCATGACCGACCCGATCAAGCAGGAACCGATCATCAAGCCCATGGACATGCACGCCACCTCGGAGCCGGCTCTCGACGCGATCACCGAAAAGATCACGGGTGGTCACGACGAGAGCATCGCCACCAAGGACATGCACGCCACCTCCGGGCCGGCCGACGCCATCGCGGACAAGGTCCTCGGTGACGGAGCCTCGACCGGCAACATCCACATCACGTCCGAGCCGGCCAACTAAGCCACTCCCGACGGGGAACGGCTCCGGCGGCGACTTCGGGGGAGTTGCCGGGGCCGAACAGGGAGGTCCGGTCGACGGGGGAGCACACGGGCTCGGGGGACACCCGACGGAACCAGGGGGGATCCGTCCGGGCAGGGCCCGTGCGCAACGCGATCGGACCACCGCACCACGGAGGGGCCGGGCATCTGCCCGGCCCCTCCTCTCGTTCAGCACCGGGCGCCTCGACCGACAACCTCCACGCCACCTGGTCACCGCACATCCCTGACCGGTGCCTACACCTCCTCGTCGCACCCCTCCCCCGGTGGGGTCGGGCCCACCGGAAAGCGGGCCACCAGGCGCGCCCCGCGCGCCGAGTCCTCGATCGTCAGGGTCCCCCCGTGGTGCGTGGCGATGTCGCGGGCGATGGGAAGGCCCAGGCCCGCGCCGCCCGAGGTGCGGGTGCGGGAGGCGTCGAGGCGGGTGAAGCGGTCGAAGACGCGGGCGCGGTCCGTCAAGGGAATGCCGGGCCCGTCGTCCGTCACCGTGAGGGTGACCGTGGTGCCGTCCGAGGTCACCGTCACCCCGACCTCCGTCTTCGCGTGCCGGCAGGCGTTGACCAGGAGGTTGCGCAGGAGGCGTTCCAGGCGGGTCGCGTCGCCGTGGACGACGGCGGGCGCGGGGGCCTCGCAGCGCAGGCCGAGATGCGCGGCGTCCGGGAGGTGCTGGTGTTCGCGGACCAGATCCTCCGCCAGGGCCGCGAGGTCGACCGGTTCCCGTACCGGCGTCAGCGAGCGGTGGCTCGCGAGGAGCAGCAGATCGTCGGCGAGCCTCTGGAGCCGTACGACGTCGGCGGCGGCCTCCGCCACGGCCTCCGGCCAGTCGGTGACCGAGTCCGGGTGGTGCAGGGCCGTCTCCAGCTGGGTCCGCAGGGCCGCGAGGGGGCTGCGCAGTTCGTGGGCGGCGTCCGCCACGAACTGCTGCTGACGGGCCGAGGCCTGCTCCAGGCGGTCGAGCGTGTCGTTCGTGGTGACGGCGAGCCGGGTGATCACGTCGCCCGTGGGCGGGACGGGGACCCGGCGGTCCAGGGACTGGCCGGTGATGTCGGCGAGTTCGCGCCGGATCGCCTCCACGGGGCGGAGCGCCCGCACCGACGTGACGTGGACGAGCACCCCCGTGACCAGGGCGACCAGCGGCGCCCCCGTGGTCAGCATGATCCAGTACACCGGGCCGTAGGGTTCGGCGTACGCCTGTCGCTGGACCTCGATCGCCACCGCGAAGAGTCCGCCGGTCGTGGCCGCCGCCGCGAGGACCGTACGGCTCCGGTACGACAGCCGGACCGCGCCGCCGCCCACCGCGGCCCAGACGACCGCCGCCGTCAGCACGCCCGAGGACGGGCCGATGGACATCAGGCCCCAGCGGTACGCCTCCTTCGCGACGAGCCATGGCTTGTGCGGGTTCTCGTGGAAGAGCCACTGCGTGTACGTGAGGAAGAGGGCCCCCGAGGTCAGGCCGGCGATCACCGCCGTCCTCAGCCGGGCCGTCCGCACGTGCCCCCGGCCCGCGAACCAGGCGACGGTCGCGACGAACAGCGCGCCGACGAGGAAGCCCGGCCAGGCGAGCGCCGCGATCTCCGGGCCCACCCGGTCGGTGGCGATCACCTCGGGAATGACCCAGGGCAGCGCGCCCTTCGCCAGGTCCGCCGCCTGGAGCCGGATCACCGCCACCGCCACGACGGACCAGGCGGCGAGCCCGGCCGCCGCCGCCTGCCCGTACCGCCGCCACCACTCAGCCACGGCCCCTCCCCGCCACCCGGTAGCCCGCGCCCCGTACCGTCTCGACCGTCTCCGTCCCGAAGGGCGCGTCGATCTTCTTCCGTACGGCCCTGATGTAGACGTGCACGATGTTCGGGTCGCCCGTGAAGTCCGCCGACCACACCTCGTCGAGGATGTCGAGCGTCGGGACCACCTCGTCGAGGCGCAGCAGCAGGCACTGCAGGACCGCGAACTCCTTCGGGGTGAGGGCGATCTCCGTCCCGCCCCGGCCGCAGGTCCTGCGGGCCTGGTCGAGCCAGAGGTCGCCGCACTCCAGGAGCGTGCGGGTGCGGGCGCCGCCCCGGCGGAGCAGGGCGCGGAGCCGGGCTTCGAGGACGACGTACGAGAAGGGCTTGGCCAGGTAGTCGTCGGCGCCGGTGTCGAGCCCCTCGGCCTCGTCGTACTCGCCGTTCTTGGCCGTCAGCATCAGCACCGGCACGTCGTTGGACTCGGCGCGGAGCCGGGAGCACACCTGGTAGCCGTTGAGGCCGGGCAGCATGATGTCGAGCAGGACGGCCGCGTAGCGGTGTTCCCGGGCCAGGTGGAGTCCGGTGACGCCGTCGTGGGCGACGTCGACCGTGTACCCGACGGCGGAGAGCCCGCGCCGCAGCGAGGCGGCGATCCGCACCTCGTCCTCGATCACCAGTACGCGCATGGGGTCGAGTATCGCCCGGCCGCCGAAGCCTCCCCTGAGGAAATCCTCAGGCTTCCTCAGGGCCCCTTCAGGGGTGATCGCCGAGGGTCCCCGCATGGCTGTGACCACCGCTCCCCCGGCCCTCGTCCGCCCCGCCGGATCCCGTACCGTCCCCGCTCTCCTCGCCTTCGCCTTCCTCGTCCCGTACGCGGTGTTCGCGCTGCGCGAGCACGCCCGGTTCCGGACGACCGGGTACGACCTGGGGATCTTCGGGCAGGCCGTGCGCGCGTACGCCGAGGGGCGGGCGCCGGCCTCGGAGATCCGGGCCGCGACCGCCCCGGCCGGCTTCACGGGCGACGCGTATCCGCTGCTCGGGGACCATTTCCATCCCGTCCTCGCGCTCCTGGCCCCGCTCTACCGTCTCGTCCCGCACGTCGGGACGCTGCTCGTCGCGCAGGCCGCGCTGGTCGCCCTCGGCGCCTACGTCCTGGCGCGCACCGCCCAACGGCACCTGCCGGAGCGGAGGTTCGCCCCGATGGCTCTCGGGACGGCGTGCGGGCTGGGCTGGGGGACGCAGCAGCTGCTCGGCTTCGACTTCCACGAGGTGGCCTTCGCCGTACCGCTGCTCGCCCTGGCCTGCCGCGCGTACCTCGACGGGCGGACCCGGGCGGCCGCCTGCTGGGCCGCCGCCCTGCTCCTGGTGAAGGAGGACCTGGGGGCGACGGCGGCCGTGTTCGGGCTGCTCCTGACGCGCCAGGACCGCCGGACCGGGCTGTTCCTCGCCGTCGGGTCGCTCCTCGCCACGGCACTGGTCCTGTACGGAGTGATCCCGGCGTTCGCGCCGGACGGACGGTACCTGTACGCGGGCCAGGTCACCGGCGCGTACGGGCTCCTCGACGGCTGGCCCGTGAAGTCGCTGACCCTGCTCCTGCTGCTCGCGGTGACCGGCGGGCTCGTGGTGCGCAGTCCGCTCGCCCTGCTGCTCCTGCCCACCCTGGCCTGGCGGTTCACCTCCGCCAATCCGGCGCACTGGGAACCGGGGCTGCACTACTCGGCGGTGCTCGTGCCGGTCGCCTTCGCCGCCCTCGTGGACGCGCTGCGCAGGGGCGTGCGGCTGCCCCTTTCCGTACGCCCGCCCCTTTCCGTACGCCTGCCCCTCGCCGTACGCCCGCCCCTTTCCGTACGCCTGACCCTCGCCGTACCCCTCGGCGTCGCCCTCCTCCTGCTGCCCGCCCAGCCCCTCGCCGCCCTCGCCACCCCCGGTTTCTGGGAGGACGGCCCCCGCGAGACGGCCGCCCGTGACGCCGTGGCCCTCGTCCCCGACGGGGCCCGGGTCGCGGCGAGCAACAGTCTCGCCCCGCACCTGACCGACCGGGCGACCGTGCACCTGGTCGCGGACGGCGTCCTCGACCGGCGGCCGGCCGTGGAGTGGATCGTGGCCGACACCCGGGAGCCGTGGCCCGCGGGGGCGGTCGAGCGCGTCCTGCGGCAGGCCGGGGGCCGGGGGTGGCGGGTGGTGCGGGAGGAGGGCGGGATCGTCGTCCTCGCGCGTCAGCGGGCGTAGGAGCCGAGGCCGACGAGGCAGTAGACGTACTCGCTGATGGTGGTGCCGTTCATCGTGTACCGGTGGGAGAAGGCGTACTCCGTCCTGGGGTTGGAGTTGCAGTTGTTCATGTCGGAGGTGAAGGGGAAGGTCTGGATGACCTTGTAGTGGGCGTCGGACGCCGAGCACGGCACCTCGTCGACGCCGCTGACGCTCTGCGCGGTCTCGGAGTTCGGGAGGGTGCCGTTGAGGCAGGTGCCCTTCTCGTACGGGTCGGGCTCCTCCTCGGTGGGGGTGGGCGTGGGGGTGAAGACGGGGTCGCCGGTGGGCTCCGGCTCGTACGTGTAGGTCGACGTGGGGACCGGGCCTGCGCTGCCGGGGCTGTCGTCCTCGTCGTCGTTGAAGAGGTACGAGCCGCCGACGAGCGCGCCGACGACCAGAAGCACGACCAGGCAGCCGAGGCCGCCGGACTTCCTGGGGGCCGCGGGGGCCCCGGCGACCGTGATGCGCAGGTACACCGTGCCGTCGCCGAGCCTCGCCGCGACGAGTTCGCCGTGGCGGCAGGGGCGGACGGTGATGTGGGCGGGGCCGGAGGGCAGCTGGACGGTGAGGATCACGCCCTGGGCGGCCTGTTGCGGGGTGAGGGTGAGGGGGATCTCTTGCGTCGGCACCGGCTGCTCCTGGGATGGGGAGAGGCGAAGGGCTGCCCATATGACGTGTACGCGAAGGGAGTTGGTTGCACTCCTCGCGGTCAGTTCCCCGTCCGCGCCCTCAACTCCCCCTTCACCACCTTCCCGCTCGCGTTCCTCGGCAGCTCCTCCACGAACTCGACCTCCCTCGGGACCTTGTAGTTCGCCATCTCCCGGCGCGACCAGGCGATGACGTCGTCGGCCGTCAGGGTCGAACCCGGTCGCCGGACCGCGAAGGCCTTGCCGACCTCGCCGAGGCGGGGGTCCGGGACGCCGATGACGGCGACGTCCGCGATGTCGGGGTGCAGGCCGAGGAGCTGCTCGATCTCGGCCGGGTAGGCGTTGAAGCCGCCGACGATGAACATGTCCTTCAGGCGGTCGGTGATGCGGAGGTTGCCGGCCTCGTCCAGGACCCCGATGTCACCGGTGCGCAGCCAGCCGTCCGCGTCGATCGCCGCCGCCGTCGCCTCCTCGTCCTCGAAGTAGCCGCTCATCACGTGGTGGCCCCGGACCAGGACCTCGCCGTCGTCGGAGAGGCGGAGTTCGGTGCCGGGGATGGGACGGCCAGAGGTGGTGGCGATCGTCCCGTCGGGGTCGTCGCGGCGGCACATGGTGACGATGCCGCTCGCCTCCGACAGGCCGTACGCGGTGAGGACCGTGCCCACGCCCAGCTCGGCGCGGAGGCGTTGGACGAGCCGCAGCGGGACGACGGCCGCGCCCGTCACGACGAGGCGGAGGGTGGAGAGGTCGTGCGCGGGGCGGGCCGGGTGGTCCAGGAGGGACTGGTGGAGGGTGGGCGGGCCGGGGAGGACGGTGACGCGCTCGGCGGCGATGTTGGCGAGGACGGTGTCCACGGTGAAGACGGACTGGGGGACGATCACCGCGCCCCGCATGAGGCAGGCGAGGACGCCGGCCTTGTAGCCGAAGGTGTGGAAGAAGGGGTTGACCACGAGGTAGCGGTCGCCCTCCCGGAGGCCGGCGAGCTCGGACCAGACCGCGTAGCAGCGCAGGGTCTGGGCGTGGCTGATGACGGCGCCCTTGGGGCGGCCGGTGGTGCCGGAGGTGTAGATGATGTCGGAGGGGGACGCGGGGTCGATGCCGTCGGCGCGGGCGCGGACGCGGGCGGCCGGGACGGTGTCGCCCTCCGCGAGAAAGGCCTTCAGGGTCGTCCAGCCCTCGTCGTCGGGTGCTGTGTCACCGAGGACCACCACCCGTTCGAGGTCGGGGAGTTCGAGGCCCGAGCGGCGCAGGGAGGCCACGTACGAGGTGCCGAGGAAGGTGCCGGTGACGAAGAGCAGCCGGGCGCGGGAGCGCCGGAGGACGTAGGCGGCCTCGGTGCCCTTGAAGCGGGTGTTCAGGGGGACGAGGACGGCGCCGGCGGTGACGGCGCCGAGGGCGGAGACGATCCAGTCGAGGGTGTTGGGGGCCCAGATCGCGACCCGGTCCCCGCCGCGTATCCCGGCGGCGAGGCAGGCGGCGGCGGCCCGTTCGACGCGCTCGCCGAGTTCGGCGTACGTGACGCGGACGCGGCCGTCGACGACGGCCTCGCGCTGCCCGTGGCGCTCGGCCGCCGCCCGTACGAGGCCGGGGATCGTGCCCCACTCCAGGTCGCCGCGCGGGTCCCTGCCCGGGTCCGTGTCCACGTCCATGCCCAACCTCCCTGTAGCTGACTATCCGTCAGATTAGTTGTAGCCTGACGCGCTGTCAGCAGTGCTGCCCCATGAGGAGGTTCGGTGCTCAAGGACGCCACGGCCATCGTCGGGATAGGACAGACCGCCTTCGCGAAACAGCTCCACGAGACCGAGAAGACCCTCGCCTGCCGGGCGATCCTCGCCGCCCTCGACGACGCCGGGATCGACCCCGGCGAGGTCGACGCCTTCGCCTCGTACACGATGGAGGAGACCGACGAGGTCGAGGTGGCGAAGGCCATCGGAGCCGGCGACGTCACCTTCTTCAGCAAGGTGGGGTACGGCGGCGGCGGCTCCTGCGCCACCGTCGGGCACCTCGCCGCCGCCGTCGCCACCGGGCAGGCGGGCGTCGGGGTGGCATGGCGGTCACGGAAGCGGGGTTCGGGCCCCCGCCCCTGGAAGAACACCGCCGTCCAGCTGCCCACCCCCGGCCAGTGGACCCGCCCCTTCGGGCTGCTCCGCCCCGCCGACGAGATCGGCATGCTCGCCCGCCGCTACATGCACGAGTACGGCGCCACCCGCGACCACCTCTTCAACGTCGCCCTGGCCTGCCGCAACCGCGCCAACCAGAACCCCGCCGCGATCATGTACGAGCGGCCGCTGACCCGCGAGATGTACATGACCGCCCGCTGGATCAGCGAACCCCTCTGCCTCTTCGACAACTGCCTGGAGACCGACGGCGCCCTCGCCTGCGTCATCGTCTCCGCCGAACGCGCCCGCGACTGCCGCCACAAGCCCGTCTACGTGCACGCCGCCGCCCAGGGCCTGCCCGCCCAGCACCACGGCATGGTCAACTACTGGAACGACGACCCGCTCTCCGGCCCCGCCTGGACCGCCGCCCGCCACCTGTGGAAGCAGGCCGACTTCGGCCCGGACGACGTGGACGTCGCCCAGATCTACGACGCCTTCACCCCCCTCGTCCCCCTCTCCCTGGAGGGCTACGGCTTCTGCGGACGCGGCGAGGGCGGCGCCTTCACCGAGGGCGGCGCCCTGGAGATCGGCGGCCGGCTGCCGCTCAACACCGGCGGCGGCGGGCTCTCCGAGGCGTACGTGCACGGCTTCAACCTCATCAACGAGGGCGTGAAGCAGCTCCGCGGCACCTCCACCGCCCAGGTCCCCGACGCGGCCACCTGCCTGGTCACGGCGGGCGAGGGCGTCCCCACATCGGCCATCCTGCTGCGCGCCTGAGGAGCTGATCACCGTGCTGAACCCCGTCATCGACGAGGACGGCGCCCCCTTCTGGGAGTACGCCGCCCGGGGAGAGCTCCGCGTCCAGGCCTGCGCCGACTGCGGCGAGCTCCGCTTCCCGCCCCGCCCCTGCTGCCCGCACTGCCGCTCCTTCGACAGCGAGTGGCGGCTCATGTCCGGACGCGGCCGGATCTGGTCGTACGTCCTCCCCCACCCGCCGCTCCTGCCCGAGTACGCCGCCCAGGCCCCGTACAACGCGGTGCTCGTCGAACTCGCCGACGCCCCCCGCATCCGCCTCGTCGGCAACGTCGTCGCCGCCCCCGACGCCCCCCTGAACTCGGTCGACCCGGCCCGGCTGCGCATCGGCGCCCCCGTGCGGGTCGCCTTCACCGAGATCGGCGGCGTCACCGTCCCCCGCTGGCTCCTGGAGCGGGCATGAGCATCCGCGTCGAGCGCGACAAGGAGACCGGGGTCGCGGTCGTCACCCTCGACCGGCCGGAGAAGCACAACGCCGTCACCCTCGGCATGGCCCGCGAACTGGGCGCCGTCTGGCGGGGCTTCCGGTACGAGGACGAGGTCCGGGCGATCGTCGTCACCGGCGCCGGCGACCGGGCCTTCTGCACCGGGATCGACCGGGAGGACGCCGGAAGGATCCCGCAGCCCTCCTCCCCGTACACGATCGACGACCCCCTCCTCACCCTCGGCCCCAAGGCCAACGACCTGTGGAAACCGGTGATCGCCGCCGTCGAGGGCATGGCCTGCGGCGGGGCCTTCTACCTGCTCGGCGAGGCGGAGTTCGTCATCGCGGGCGAGAACGCCACCTTCTTCGACCCGCACACCACCTACGGCATGGTCAGCGCCTTCGAGACCATCCACATGGCACGGAAGATGCCGTACGGAGAAGTCGCCCGGATGGCCCTCATGGGCACCGCCGAACGGGTCTCCGCCCGTCGCGCGTACGAGACGGGTCTCGTCTCCGAGCTGACCGGACCGGGCGGCGCGCTCGACGCCGCGCGGGCGGCCGCCGCCGTCATCGCCTCCCACCCGACCGAGGCCGTCCAGGGGACGGTACGGGCGCTGTGGTCGGTCGACGAGGCCGCCCGCGCCCAGGCCCTCGCCCACGCCTCGCACCTGGTGACGCTCGGAAACCTGCCACCGGAACGGCAGGGGGAGCTGTTCACCCGAAGGAGTGGCGGGTACCGGCTCCGATAGCGGCTGCGCAGGTCCGTTCCGACGGACCCGGCGGTCAGCTGCTCGGGGTGGCGGACGCTTTGGCGCGCACGTCGCGCACGTAGCAGTTCTTCACCTTGTCGAGGGCCTTCGGGTTCTTCATCGCGAGCTCGAAGGTCTTGTCCTCGTGGGCCCCCACCGTGACGACCGTCGTGACCGAGTCGACCGCAAAACCCGTGACGCCCTTGAACTCCAGCGTCACCTCGTACGTCCCCGGGAGCGCGTCGTGCGAGGAGATCCTCAGGGTCGCCGTGGTGTCCGCCTTCCGGGCGGGCCCGCCCTTCCGCTTCTTCTGCGCGGGCTTCACGCAGTCGACGACCACGACCTCGACCTTCGCCGACGTGGGCGAAGGACTCGCGGTGGCCGTGGAGCCGCCGGAGCCGCTGTAGTCGTCGTTGCCCTGCTCGTCGCTGGAGCAGCCGCCGCCCGAATCGTCATCGTCGTCGGAGTCCGAGTGGCTCCGGCTCTTGCCGCTCTTGCTCTTGCCGCTCTTGCTCTTCCCGCTGCTGCTCTTCCCGCTGCCGCCGCCGCTGCTCCCGTGGCCGCCCTTGCCGGTGTGGAAACCGGTCAGCGCGAGGACCACCACCGTGAGCGTCGCCGCGAGCTTCACGCGCGTCCGTACCATCGCCGGCCCCGTTCTTTCTGTCGTGTCCGCGCCACCCTAGCGCCGCTCCCGCGCCGCCTGGCGGGGCCCCCTCACCCGGCGTAGCGTCGGAAACGAGGGCCGGACCCGCCGAGGAGGCCGCACCGATGATCCGCGACACAGCCGGCTCCGTCCTGGCTCTCGCCGGAGCGACGGCCGCCGTCTGGAGCCCCTTCCGTGCCTGGTACGACGGCCGTCCCGGGCGGGACTACGCCATCGACGAGCTGTTCACCGGCATCACGGACGCGAAGGCCGACGTGCTGGGCTCCATCCTGCTGCCCTTCGCCTTCGCCGCCCTCGTCACCCTCGTCGGCGTACTGCTCCGCTCCCGCCTGCTCGTCGCCGTCGCCGGGATCGTCGTCCTCGGCTTCACCGTCCTGTGGATGGTGCGGGTCGGCCAGGTGGAGGAAAGCCTCACGCTCGGCACCGACGGCAAGGGACTCGGCGACGGGGTCGGGTACGCCTTCGGCGGCGGGGTCCTGCTGCTCCTCGGCGCGCTCGTCATGCCGGGCCGGCACCACGCCCCCCGGCCGAGCCGGGTGTCCCGGCACAAGCACCCGCCGCTGGACGGCCCGCCGAAGGACCGGCCCGGGGCGGACCGAAGCCCGACGGATCAGGCCCCGACGGACCGGCCCCCCGCGGATCAGGCCCCGGCCGACCGGCCCCCTGCGGACGAGGGCCCGACCGGCCGGACCCTCGCGGACGGGCCGCGGTCGGACCCGTCCTCCGCGGCCCCGACCCAGACCTACGACATGCCCACCCGGGACCGGGACCGGGACGACGGCAGTCCGCCGCCCCCGCGGTCCTAGCGCGCCGCCGCGCCCCTGCCCGTCGCCGTGCCCTTGGCCGCGTCGAGCGCGTACACGCAGCGGTCCTTGCTGCACGCGTACACGACCCCGCCCTTCGCCACCGGCGAGCCGGTGATCTCGCCGCCCGTGGCGAGCTTCCAGCGGAGCTGACCGCCGGTCGCGTCCAGGGTGTACAGGACATGGTCGGCCGAGCCGAAGTGCACCCGGCCGTCGGCGACGACCGGGGAGCCGACCAGTTCGCCGCCCGCCGCGAACCGCCACCGGGGGGTGCCGGTGACCGCGTCGAGCGTGTAGAGCGCGCTGCCGCTGCCGACGTGGACGTTGCCGTCCGCGACGAGCACCGGCTCGGCGGACTGGCGCGGCTCGGTCGCGATCCGCCAGCGGTCCTGGCCGGTGGTGGCGTCGAGGGCGTACACGGTGCCGAGGTGGTCCGAGAGGTACACCCCGCCGCCCGTGACGGCCGGTCCCGGTGCGAACGCGGGCGGGGAGAGGAAGACCGCCGGCGCCTCGAAGTGCCAGCGGACGTGCCCGGCGGCGATGTCGATCGACAGGACCCGGGTCCCGGCGGAGACGTACACGCAGCCGTCCTCGGCCGGGGCCACCCGGACCGGCACGTTGGCGCAGGAGGCGGCGTCGCCGATCGGGTACGACCAGCGCTCCACGCCCGTGCGGGCGTCGAGGGCCTGGAGCCGGGCGTCCCGCCACACGTACACGGTGTCGCCGTGCACGGCGGGCCCCGCCTCCGGGGTCTCGAAGTCGGTCTGCGCGCCGGTGAGCTCCCACAGCTTGGCGCCGTTGGAGGCCTCCCAGCCCTGCACCCCGCCGCCGCGCGTGCCGGTGACGACCGTGCCCCGGTCGACCTTCAGCGAGTACACCCAGGCGTCCGTGTGCAGGCGCCAGCGCTCGCCGCCGTCGGCGGCGTCGAGGGCGTACAGGGTGGGTCCGTCGGAGGCGTGGATGCGGCCCGAGGCGACGGCCATCGACCAGGCCACGTCCCGGGTCTTGAACTGGCGCCGGCCGCTGCCCGTGTCCAGGGCGTGCACCTCGAAGGAGGTCACGTACAGCAGGTCGCCGTCGACGACCGGGGTGCCCCAGACGTCGTTCGACATCCGGAAGCGCCAGGGCCGCCAGTGGCCGGGCTCCGGCGGGGGCTGCGGGGCCGCCGTCTGGTCGGTGCCCTGCGAGGGCACCGACGGACGGGAGCCCTGCTGCGGTGCCTGCTCGGCGCCGTGGGGGCCGCCGCCGGGCGGGCGGATCCAGCCGGTCGCGGGGCCCGCGTCGGCGCCCCGGCCGACGGCGAGCGCCGCCCGGGTGTCGGCGAC